>NZ_JBFPJI010000486.1:0-1706 GCF_040838205.1 Bacillus sp. S4 | reverse complement strand
GCTGTAACTCCTGCACTGAAATTTCTCTATCTCTTTTTTTCAGTGCATGTTGTCTTAATGACAATAGTTGTATCTTTTCTAATCCCATAACCATAATTGGATTTGCGTAGTAAGCGATATGTGGTCTCATTTTCTCTTTCCAAATTTGCTCCACATGAGAAAAAATAGGCATTGGTATACGACTCGATTCCTCGAGTTCAATCGACTCTTGCGTATCATTTCCCCATCTTCTTACACGCTTCAGTTTAAGTTTCCCGTCTAAAATAAACGTTAATAGCAACAAGCCAATTTCTTTATGCTCAGGGAAAGAACATTTTTGCAATAAATATGTGATCATTTCAATAGAGCTACTATCTTTCTCTGCTGTTTCTAATAAAAGTAATGTCCATCTTGCAAACAACAAAGGGTCCATCGTTTCTTTCGTTTCGTTTAAGTACGTGCAAATTGTTCGCCACCATAATGGGGATATTTTAGAATAATTTTTAAAAATCAATTGAAATAGTTCTTTTTGATGACTAAATAGAAATTGCTCCACTAACCATTCCGCAAGCAATTCATCTACTTCATCATAATTTGCTGTAAGCAGAAATAAGTTTCTTAATTTCCCTTCGGCTTCAAGCCATTCCACCCATTCATAATCACGAGCAAATTCAACGAAGTACCGAACAGTTTCAATTTTTTTTATTGACTGTTTTATATAGGATAATTGCTCCTGCTCTACTGATGGAGGAACGGTTACAATATCACGAATACGCATTCTTTTCGTAATATAATTATCCCCCATTAATTCCGCCCACCGCTTCACCGCTTTCACAAGTGCCTGATGATTATTTGCTTTATTCGGATACACAATCGGTCTTATCCCTAAATGCTCCCAATGATATGTATTATCACCTTGTGCGACGAAAGCATAACGCCTTGTACTCGGTGGTAAGCCTGTTGCTAAATATTTCATTACAGGATCATTATGACTATACCCAACGAATAAAACAGTGTAATTTGAAAATAAATCAACTAAAAATCGTCTCGCCCATCCTTCTGTTAAGTAAGCCCTTCCAAAATCACCATCCGTTAAAATTAAAGCTTCTTTCTCTTGTTCTATATTCCCATGTATGTAAGCCAACCCTTTAAACGCTCTCCCTGTCGGTAAAGCAGGTGCATAATAAATATTCAGCTCTCTATTCATTTCTGTAATTACAGACGTAAAATGTTGATCAAAGTTTGTCGTTACAATTCGAACATCCGTATCTAACGGAAACAACCTTGGAATTGCGTAGTGTAATGGATTTGGTTTTGATTTTTCTATATTGACGAGGTCTCTTGCAACTTGATGCACATCTTTCGTTTTCGCAATTTTACCGAGATAATAATCGTGGGGTTCTGTCATCTCACGCCTTTCGACATATAAAGCTTTCGAAATTTCATCAACTAAATCATCGAAATTCGGTAAGTTTGATTTCCCCTTCATAGAAACTCCTGCTCCAACGAATAATACTAACTTCCCTTGTTCAAGGTGATCGATTAACTCATCTGGAATTTCTACTTCTGAAGTAATCCACATCCCGGATTCCCCCTTACCTAAAAATATCATATGCTCTCATTTTACTATAACATTTTTTAGTTGTTTTTTTAATATTTAGACAAAATTTCGACGTGATAAAGTTTTATCTAATTTAAACACTTACAATGTATGAACTCCTGAATTT
>NZ_JBFPJI010000485.1:0-1737 GCF_040838205.1 Bacillus sp. S4 | reverse complement strand
ATATAATATCACCCTCTTTTTTGTGTGAGCATTTCACTACGCATTTTTCGTAAGTAAATATATAATAGAATGTACATTAAGATTGAGAGGTATATTCTATGATCAAATTAAGTGTATTAGACCAATCACCTATTTCAGATGGTAGCACAGCAGTTGAAGCTTTTTCACATACAGTTACGCTTGCACAAGAAGTTGAAAAACTAGGATTCACACGTTTTTGGGTATCCGAGCACCATAATTCAGTTAGCTTAGCTGGTTCAAGTCCAGAAATACTCATTTCACATATTGCCGCGAAAACTGATCGTATTAGAGTTGGTTCTGGTGGTGTTATGCTGCCACATTATAGTCCATATAAAGTTGCCGAGAATTTCCGCGTTCTAGAAGCACTTTATCCAAACCGCATCGACCTTGGTGTCGGGAGAGCACCTGGTGGTATGCCGATAGCAACTCGCGCACTTCAAGAAGGTAAAATGGTCTCACTTGATCAATATCCAGAACAAATTGCAAATGTTGCTATGTACTTACATGATCAAGTACCAGAAAATCATCATTATGCAAACTTAAAGGCTACTCCAGTTATCACAACATCTCCTGAAATGTGGATGCTCGGTTCTAGCGGAGAAAGTGCAATGATTGCCGCAAAGCAAGGCGCTTCTTTTGCATTTGCACAATTCATTAACGGATACGGTGGCCCTGAAGTAATGAGGGCTTATCAAGAACAATTCCAACCTTCCTATTTAGGTGATAAACCAAAATCAATCGTATCTATTTTTGTTATTTGCGGAGAAACAAATGAAGAAGCGGAGAAGATAGCATCAAGCCTTGATTTATCGATTTTACTATTAGAACAAGGAAAACGGACTACTGGTACTCCTTCTATCGAAACTGCTCAAAATTATGCGTATAGTGCTTATGATCTATTCCGCATAAAAGAAAATCGTCAACGTATGATCGTCGGTGATCCGTCTTCTGTGAAAGAAAAAATATTAAACTTAAGCAAAGAGTATAATACTGACGAATTTATGATTGTCACGATTACTCATCAATTTGAACATAAATTAAACTCTTATCGCCTATTGGCAGACGCTTTTAATTTATAATAACGAAAGGGAGATGCATCACATATGATGCATCTCCCTTTCTTACTACCAATCAATTGTTTTTGCTTCCTATATATTCAATAGCTTCTTTTAATAACTCCTCAAAATTATGAGGATAATCATGATTTAAGTTAGGCACAACTTTATACTTATGTTCTATATTTTTATCCTTTAATAACTTTACAAATTGCTGTGTACATTCGAAACAATCTTCATCTTGATCCCCACATATTATATATCCTTTTATGCTTTTATCATGTAATATTCCAATCATTTCTTCCCATTCTTCCATTTCCGGGAGCCACGGTGCCACAAAAATAAAACCGTTCACTTCTATTTCACCTTGTAACATGGAATGTAACGCTACTCTTGCCCCAGCAGAAAAGCCACCAATAATAATATTTTCAAATGTATTATTCAATATAATCTTATTGTAATGTCCTTTTAACTCTTCTCTTCCTCTTTCGACATTATCCCAAACATATCCATCTGAAAATTGAATTTGGGAAGATTGAGGCAACGCTAGCATAAAACCTTGTTCCATTACAGAGTTCCAATATGGTTCTATTATTTGTATATTTTCTTGATCCCCATGCAGTGTTATTAGTAGATTTTCATTTTGTTTGCTGTATTTATA
>NZ_JBFPJI010000484.1:0-1763 GCF_040838205.1 Bacillus sp. S4 | reverse complement strand
CATAAATATTGAGAAAATTTCACTCACCCTAAATGGAAAGGTAATAGAATTGCTCGTATAGAAATACTCGTAGATTCACTTTATTTCGTTACTTGTGGACAGTAATAGCCTTATAGGAATGGGGTAAAGGTTTCAATTTATTAGGGGGAGTGGTTCTATGTTAAACAAAAAAATGGTGGCAATGGCAATGACTGTGCCATTAGTAATGGGGACAATTTCTACTGTTTCGGCACTGGAAAAACAACAGCAAGTAAAGTTAGAAGCTTATTCACCACAGAAAAAAGCAATTGAATATTTAAAGGGACATGCTACGGAATATGGATTGAAGGCGGACCTTTCAGACTTACAATATATTTCTACAACAGAAACATCAGTAGCTTCATATGTTAGGTTCCAACAAGTAGTTAATGGTGCTCCTGTATTTTCAAAACAAATTACAGTTACTCTTAACGGTGAGGGAAAAGGATTACTTGCCGTTTCTGATTATCAGCCTGTTACAGGTGTGAAGGAAGTTACGAAAAAAATTAGTGAAAAAGATGCAGAACAAAAATCGATGGCGTATGTTGGAGGAGAAAGTGAGCAAAATCTATGGGCTCCTACAGAAAAAGAATTCGGATATATTGTTGAAGAAGGTGTCGCTCTTCCAGTATATAAAGTGGTAGTCCATTCTAATAATCCATTCGGTGCATGGGAAACATTCATTGATGCAGAAAATGGAAAGTTAATTAAAAAGGTTGATATAAACCGAAAAGCAGAAGGAACAGGAAAAGTATTTTTACCTAATCCTGTCGTATCTAGTGGTAGTAAAACAGGATTAAAAGATAGTAATGATGCAGATTCAACAGCACTAACGAATCAACTGAAAACTGTTACGTTAAAAGGTTTAGATGGTACAGGATTTTTAATTGGTGAGTATGTTACAATTTCTTCAAAAGCGAAGACGAAATCTACAAACTTACAATTTAACTATACACGTGCAAATGATAGCTTTGAAGATGTTATGTCGTATTATCATATCGATACATTGCAGCGTTACATTCAAGGATTGGGCATTAACAATATTAATAATCGTTCTATTAAAGTGAATGTAAATGGTACAACTGATGATAACTCATTTTATTCACCATCAACGAAAGCCTTAACTTTCGGTACTGGCGGAGTAGATGATGCAGAAGATGCGGGCATTATCGCGCATGAATATGGACATTCTATTCAAGATAATCAAGTACCAGGCTTCGGAAGTTCACCAGAAGGTGGAGCGATGGGAGAAGGGTTTGGAGACTTCTTAGGTGCTACTTATGAAGATGCAGTATCGACAACAGGTTACGGTAAAGCATGTATTGGAGAATGGGATGCGACCGCTTATTCTAGTTCAGATCCGACGTGCTTACGCCGATTAGATACGAATAAAGTATATCCGAAAGATATAACGAATGAAGTGCATAATGATGGGGAAATTTGGGCTCAAGGTCAATATGAAATGGCGAAAGCTTTTGGGCGTGATGTAGCAACGAAAATTATTTTACAATCACATTGGTCATTAACGCCAAATGCGAAATTCCGTGATGGAGCGAAAGCAATTAAGCAAGCGGATGCTCTTTTATACGGCGGACAACACGCGGCTGAAATTGATCGCATTTGGGCAGCGAGAGGGATTAGTACGAATTAATTAAAAACGTCGTGGCATTTATAAGCCACGACGTTTTTAATTTGCTTAAGAACTGGTACTGGAAAATTTATTGGTATCGGTAATAATATACATA
>NZ_JBFPJI010000483.1:0-1769 GCF_040838205.1 Bacillus sp. S4 | reverse complement strand
ATAATAATTTCAGCTCTCGTCATTTGGCTAACAGATTTACTACCTGTCAATTTTAAAACAATAATTCCAGTGAGGATTAAAATAATACTTTCAAAAAGTATATTCATTACAGCCCAATCCTTTAATAGTGAATGTTACTAGTATTCCCATTAAAGGATTTTTATGATATTTCACACACTCTTCAGACCATTAAGGATGTAAAGGTATCCATCCATAATCTTTATGTGCTTTATTATTTGAAGCACCTCTCTCCCGGCTATTACTGGTATAGCACCAACTTTCTTTATTGCTTCTACTTGTGATTCATTACGAATCATTGCAAACACCGTATGACCTTCTCTTATTACCATTGGCAATAAAGAACGTCCTATTACACCCGTTGCACCTGCTACAAAAATTTTCATATGTGTTCCTTCTTATTTTGAATATTATAATTGAGAAAAAAATATATAAGGTATGTGACAAATATTTAGTTAGTTTTTTCATTATTCATATGAAACGTATACTTTTAAAGGATTAATTATCCCTTGCCCCAATTCCTCAAAACATTGTATGAGTGCAGTATAATGTATTTCATGTTGAAAAATTTCTTCTATAAATGGTGTTTGTTCTATTTTTCTAAAAAACCAATCTGCATGTTTTTGATAATCGTATCCGTCACTTGACCCAATGATTTGCAATTCTTTCCGATAAAAGTCGGCGGTTAATGTTAGTTCTACTTTATTACCATCAGAAAGTATACATATTACACCATTACTGTTAAGTGCTTTTTGCAATGTACGGAATCCGCTATTTGTAGCTGAACATTCGAAACCGTAACTATATGTTTCTATTATTTTCTCTTCTGAATCATATATGTTTTTTGCACCAAATTTCTTTGCAAATTCTCTCCTATTTCTATTAGGTTCAACAACATCCACATGATCAACACCTACATAATATTTTAAGAAATAACATGTGAGTAAACCCATAACCCCCATGCCAGTTATTAGTACTTTTTTATTCTGTAGTGGGTTTAATTTTAATACTCCTTTAGCAGCATCACATGACAGAATGGATAATAAGGCAACTTTAGGCTTTATATAACTAGGTACTCGAGTTACTTTATGTCCCTTAACTATTCCTATCGTTTGATGCCCATAAAAAGAAACTACTTTATCGCCTACGCTTAAATTTGTTACTTTACTACCAACTTGAATAACTTCACCATAACTTTCATATCCAGTTTCTCTCGGATATAAAGGATTAACATCTGAAATGTCCGATTCTTTATACTGTGGTAACTCTGCCCCAATACTTATTGCACCTGCGATTGTTTTAACGATAATTTCATCATCCTGTATGGGCCTAATTTCACCCGTTTCCCACTTTAACTGTTTAGATCCTTCTAAAACTAATTTATATTGTTCCATTGAAATCCTCTCACTTTATAAAAATATATTCACACTAAACTTCAAGCTATAATAATCAATATGAAAGATTCATCCAAAATTAAAGCTATAATGTTGGCTAGCACTCAACAGTGATAACATGATAATTGAATTTGATGGATATGGAATTAATGAGTATGCTATTGGCCCTAACTGTTCTATTAACGAGTTAATAGTAATGTATTTAAACGTGAAAAATGAAGAGTTATCTAATGAGAATCTTGTAAGTTTATTTTGTGCACGATATCATTTTGAAAACATTCCAAAGTCATTACAAGAAAACATTACGTGCAATGTCGTCATTGATTTAGACACGGACTATATTTATATCCCTAATAG
>NZ_JBFPJI010000046.1:0-17960 GCF_040838205.1 Bacillus sp. S4 | reverse complement strand
AGATATAATATTGTATTCCTACTATATCCTTATTATTTCTGTCTCCAAAATCAACTTATATTTGCGCGATTTCACTAAATTACATAATTGTAATGTTACTGTAAGCTAACTCGATAGTTACGTTTCAACATTTCTTATACACTAATACCAGAAGCAACGGAATAACAAAAAAGCTTCTCATAATGTAAGGACTAATACAGAAACTGTATTTACTATAAAACATATAAAAAGGAGAAATCATCATGAAAAAATTAGTAGGAATCGGGTTAGCAGCAGCAATTTCATTCGGAGCATTATCAGGTTGTTCTTTATTAGGAGAAAAAGCAAACGGTATCGTTGCTTACGGTAGTGACCAACAAGTGAATTCAATTATTGATAAAAATAGATCTGACATAAAAGAAAAGAACACATACAAAATGAAACTTGCGACATTAGAAGGTAAAAAAGTACTTGTAATGGATAAGAAAACTGGTGAAGAGTTAGTGAAGAAAGAACTACTTAAGAAAGTAGAAAAAGACGATGCAAAAGCAATTGATAAATTACCAGCAGTAACAGTCGAACAAGGTGTATTATTTGCGAAAGAAAAAGTAGAAAACGCCGAAATTAATGGTAAAAAATTGAAATATGAAGGTAATACAATTATCGGTGATGGTCGTTCTTATACAGATATGTTTGCAATCGTCGATGATGCTGCATATGGAAAAGTAACAGGAGAAGAAAAATCTGTCGGTGTATTAAAAATGAATAAAGATCCTAAAAAAGAAATGGCTGATCATAGAAAAGCAGCAGAAGAAGCTCAATTAGTTAAAATTAAATAATAAAAAAAGCTTTGCGAAATTCGCAAAGCTTTTTTCTATTTATGGGCAATTTGCTCCATATCCGGACTACAAGTTTGTGACTGACATGACTTACTTAAAGAGCATGCTGCGCATTTTCCTTTTTTACTTCTCTTTACAAAATTAACTAACGTATATGCTGCATAACCAAAAATGATAGCTCCAATTATAATATTGACCATCATTGCAATACATCTCCTTCTAGAATCCGAGTAAGGATCCAACTTGGTATATAATGAGCGTTAATACATAAGCAACAACGAGCGGATAAACGACAGAGAAAACTGTCCATTTCATCGATCCTGTTTCACGTTTAATAACAGCTACTGTCGCTAAGCACGGAACATATAATAAAATAAAGAACATAAATGCATAGGCTGATAGCGCCGTATAATGTGCTCCCATTACATTTCCTAGCACATCTTCTTTAACCGCATAAATAATTGCCATTGTAGAAACGACAACTTCTTTCGCTAAAAATCCTGTTAAAAGGGATGCTGCAGCTTGCCACGTTCCAAAGCCGAGCGGTGCAAATAGTGGTGCGATAAATCCACCAATCATTGCTAAGTAACTGTCTCCCATATCAACACCAAATCCTGATGGACCTGCATAGTTTAATAAC
Organism: Bacillus sp. S4; assembly: GCF_040838205.1. NCBI lineage: Bacteria > Bacillati > Bacillota > Bacilli > Caryophanales > Bacillaceae > Bacillus > Bacillus sp. S4. Next base: position 16,502 of record NZ_JBFPJI010000046.1, on the reverse strand, counting down.
CAAATGACAACAGAACCACCGAAGATGAATGTACCTGCTTTACGAACAAATCCTTTACCTTTCTCCCACGTGCTCAGCCATAACGTTTTCGCTTGCGGCACACGGTAAGGTGGTAGTTCAATGACAAAAATAGATTTTTCCGCTTTTAAAATAGTAAGAGACATAATTTTTGTAACAAGTAACGCAAGAACAATACCTGCAATGTATAAAGAGAACACAACAGTTGCCTGACTATTAGGGAAGAACACTCCCGCAAATAATGCATATACAGGTAAACGTGCTGAACAAGACATAAATGGTGTTACAAGAACTGTAAGTAAACGTTCTTTTTCTTGTTCAATCGTTCTCGCTGCCATAATACCTGGAACGTTACATCCAAAGCCGATAATCATCGGAATGAACGCTTTTCCGTTTAAACCGAAAAACTCCATAATTCTATCCATAACAACTGCAATTCGTGCCATATATCCTGAGTCTTCTAATAATGAAATGAAGAAGAATAGTGCAAAGATTTGTGGAACGAATACTAATACCGCACCAACGCCAGCAATAATACCTTCTGTAACGAGTGCTTGAATAAAATCAGAAGCGCCAACACTTGTGAGCCCAGCTGTAACCCAATCAGTAAGTTGTCCTCCAAAAAATCCATCAAGCATATCCGATAAAGGTGTACCAATCCACGTAAACGTAACCTGAAAAATAAAAAACATAACTGCTAAAAAGATTGGAAGTCCTAAAATTTTATGTGTAATTAACCTATCGATTTTTTCCGAAAAAGGAATTTTTCCTTCTTTCTCATGTTGCATAACATTTGTTTTTAACTTTTCAATATACGCTTCACGAGTCTTGTAAATGTGCTCCTCCAACGTACAATCAAGTTTTCCATCTAAACGAGATCGAATGGCTATAAGTTCCTTATAAATTGGTAATGCTTTCATTTCTTTTTCTACTACTTCGTTATTGCTTAAAAATTGAAGGGTTAACCACCTCGGATGCTCATAATTCGCTGTCTCTAAAAGAGCAATTATCTCTCCAATCCCTTCATCCATTTGTACACCATATGAAATAACAAATGGCTTTTTCTCTTTTTGTTTCTCTTCATGAAGAGTAGTAAGTAATTCTTCACAGCCTTTTCCGGTTCTTGCGATGACAGGAACGACTGTTACACCTAATATTTCTGATAACCGTTTTACATTAATCACAATTCCTCTTTGCTTTGCCACATCAACCATATTTAAACCAATTGAAATGGGCTTACCAAATTCAAGTAATTGCAGTGTTAAATGCATATTTCGCTCGAATTGCGAAGAATCCACTATATTTAACATATGATGAAATTCGTCTGTTAGTAGAAAATTCGTAACGACACCTTCATCACGTGAAACTGGATTCAAATCATAGACGCCTGGTAAATCAATTAATGTTCCTTGCTTATCTTTTAATTTACCAACCTTCTTTTCTACTGTTACACCGCTCCAGTTTCCTACATACTCATAAGAACCAGTAAGTGCATTAAATAATGATGTTTTCCCTGTATTCGGATTCCCTAGCAAAGCTACCTTATTCACGCTAATTCCACCTTTATCATTTTCGCGTCACAATGACGAATACTAATCAACTGTCCACGACACTCCAATGTACAAGGACCTTTAAACATCGCTTTCTGTTTTATGCGAAGTTCGCTTCCTTCCGCAAGACCAAAAGCAGCTAGTCTACGCTTTAATAACTGATCTAACGACTGAATACTTTTTACTAACACTTTCTCACCAATTTTAATATCTACTAAGCTCATAACCTTCCCCCTCAGAAGAGAATGATAATTATTTTCAAAAAAATTATATCATACTCTATTTCACTTGGACTATATCTTTTTGCTTCATATTTATTAACATTTCGATACAATTATATTTCAATAATTGTCATACACGGTACATTTGCCATTCTCATCCATTTCAATTACAATAAACAATAACAAATAAAGAATCTCGTTATCGCAGGGGGAGCCTTACCGCTGAGAGGGAACATTTCGTTCCGACCCTTTGAACCTGTTAGTTAATGCTAACGCAGGGATTGTGCAAACGTCCGAAATACATACCTCTTTTTTATTTACGTATTTCGTATCCTCCTATGATAATGTTCTTTTTTGTGCAACTTGGATTTAGGGGGAAACAACATGCGTAACACCAATTTACAAGCGATGATCGAATCTGCTATTCTTGCAGCCTTAGCCTTGATTATCGACATTTTACCATTATCAATTAAACTTCCAACAGGCGGTTCCATCTCATTTGCTATGATTCCTATTTTTATTATTGCATACCGCTGGGGCTTCAAAATGGCTTCCTTAGGAGGCTTAATTTGGGGACTTTTACAAATCGTCGTAGGTAATGCCTACATTTTAACGCCAGTTCAAGCATTCATTGAGTACTTCATTGCCTTTTCCTTTATCGGCTTTGCTGGTTTATTCTATCGTCCAATTCAAAAAGCACTTGCCTCAGACAACAGTGATGCAAAGCATTCAAGTTTTGGTAGTCGCAAAGATAAACCAAAACAAAACAAAGGAAAAAAAGCACTCGTTTACATTATCCTTGCCACATTTGTCGGCAGCTTTGCACGTTATTTCTGTCACTTTATTGCTGGTATTATTTTCTTTGGTCAATATGCACCTAAAGGACAATCAGCTGTCTTATATTCATTAATTGTAAACGGCAGTACAATGATCGGTTCTTTCATACTATGTACTGTATTACTAATTCTTTTATTTACAACTTCACCACGCTTATTCAAAAGCATCGGTGCTTATCAAATGAATACAAAAAAGAAGGGCGCTTAATTAGCGCTCTTTTTTCATATCGTAATATCAATAATAAATACAATAAATGCACAAAAGAAAATAAATACCATCACACCTAGTAAATTGCTATTCACGGCTAATCTACTCCTTACATAATCTCTTTTTCTAACCAGATTATATCGCTTAAAAATAAAGATTAAGTAAAGATAATATGAAATTAAATTAAAAAAGCGTAGATTGTATTATCTACGCTTTTTTCGGTAAATAGAAGTAAAATAACACACCATCTTCGGTATTCTTTACCCCATATTCAGCATTGTGCAGTTCTAAAATATTCTTTGAAATTGCAAGGCCAAGCCCTGTTCCACCTTGTGAACGTTTCCGTGCCGCATCCACGCGATAAAAACGATCCCAAATTTTATCTAATTGTTCTTCTTCAATGTGGGCACCTTTATTTTCTATACACACTTTTATATGATTCTTCTCGTCTATTGCGGAAATAATAATATCCTCTTTGTTCGGTGTATAACGTATCGCATTCGTAATGAAGTTCACAATTACTTGTGCAATTCTATTTTGATTCCCAACCACTTCAGCTGGACATATATGTTTGTGCACACTCAGTTCTTTTTTCTCTATCTCCGATGAAAGCTGTTCACATATTTCTTCAATCACTCCATCGATATAGAAAGAATCCATCTTCATGTTGTATGTGCCAGACTCAAATTTAGCTAATTCAAGCATATCCAAAATTAGTATATCCATCTTGTCTACTTCTTTTTCCATCGCCTGAAAATAGTAGTCTTTCTTATGTTCAGCTACCCCATCTTTTAAAATAGAAATACAGCTTTTCATAATACTCAGCGGTGTTTTTAATTCATGTGAAACACCTGAAATAAATTCTTTTCTCGTGTTTTCTAACTTTCTTTCTTTTTCAATATCTTGTTCTAACTGTCCAATATGTGAATGTAGTTTATTAGATAGTGTATTAATATTTTGCGATAAATCACCAATTTCATCTTTTGAAGTAATCGGGATTTTTTCTGTAAAGTCTAAATGTGCTATTTTCTTCGTTGTATCATTTATTTTTAATAACGGTTTTGCAATTTGTTTTGAATAATAGAAAGAAGCTAGAAAAATAAGAATGACTACAAACGCAATAATGTAAATGTAATAATCTTGTACCATTTGTACAGCCTCATCTACAGGTTGTAAAGAAGCCATCGCGTATATGTATGTCACCGATCCATCTTTTTCTTTTATTGGTTTGATTAATAATTTATATTTTATATCATTCTTTTCATAGTCCATTGTTTGTGTTGCATATTGTATTTGATTGCTTTCTTTTAGTAATAAATCAGCTTGAAATTCTTTTATATTATCCAAAAATAAATTATTTTTATAAATTGGGTTTACAGGTCCTTTTACATTAGGGAACTGTACCTTCGTAATTTTCCCTGATATATTAAAATCTGAATTTTGAGCCGCCCTCTTCTTTTCCTCATCATTCATAATTCCAGCAATTTTTTTTCTTTCCACAGTGATAGAATCTTGAGCAACCTTTGGTTTTTCCTCGCTCATCTTAGGTTCTTTTTCAGCTAACTTCTTACCTAATGGTTTATGAAACCAACTCAAATTCACCTCATCTATCTTTAAATAAGATGTGATGAAACTATCGTCTCTTTTTAGTCCATCGAAATAAACTGGTCGTCCTTCCAAATCAGGTAGTGTTCCACCTTCAATCTCATCTATATTCATGAGATAGTACAAAGGAATGATAATTGTTTTTTGTCCCACTCGCTTCTCTTCTCGTCGATCTAAAGTAATTTCAAAATAAAAATCATCTGCGTGCTTTAAATTCCCATTATGATCTAACGTCGTAATCCAAGTATTATTTTCTCTTAAAAAATCTTGCTCCAGTTTCTGAACTTCCTCCGAACTCCCCGCATAATTTAAGTAACTCTTTCCAAAGGAATCTAAATTCACTTTAATGTCTTCCACTTTTCGATTCGCATAATATTGTTTAAAAAATATCGTTTGTCCAATAAATATCGTCGCTAAAATCAACATGCATAAGGCTGTTGTAAGGGTAAATAATTTAAGTACAATCCCTTTTCTCATACATTCCCCTCAAATTTATAACCGGTTCGCACTACAGTTGTAATGTACTTTGCTTTCTCTCCTAATTTATTTCGCAAATTACGAATATGACTATTAACCGTTCTATCATCACCAGCAAATTCATATCCCCAAATTCTTGAAATTAATTGCTCTCGTGTTAGAACAATTCCTTGGTTTTTCATGAAATACACTAATATTTCAAACTCTGTATGTGTTAAAGTAATACTTTCTCCATCAACCGTAACAGTACGAGATGGGAAGTGAACATAAATTCCATGAATACAAATTGTGTCATCTTCACTATTTGGAGATTCTTTCAAAGCTTTTCTACTTTCCAATAATCGTTTCGCTCTCGCTAATAAAATAGGCGGACTATATGGTTTCGCAACATAATCATCTGCCCCAAGCTCAAACCCAAGTAACGTATCATCTTCATCTACGCGTGCTGTCAGCATAATAATTGGTACTTGGGACGTCTTACGAATCCTTCGGCAAACAGACCATCCATCTAGTTCAGGCAACATAATATCGAGTATAACTAAATCAACCTCTTCTTCCTCAAACAAAGCTAAAGCTTCTTTCCCGTCTCTCGCTTCAAGCACTTTATATTGTTCACTCAAAAAATAATCCTTTAATATTTCACGTAAAATATCTTCATCTTCAACAATTAAAATGTTTTTTGACATAACTTATGTATCCCCCTCCCACTTTCAGAAACTACAATTTTATTTTGAATAACTACCAGTTAACTTCGCCTCGATAATATATCTATCTGGTGCATCTCCTATATAATCAAACGGATAGCAAGTCGTCAGTGTTAATATTGGTTCTTCTTTTTTTATAATAACAGTACGATCATCCGCATGGGTAATCCATGTCTTTTGAATTTCATATGTGTAAGTTTTATTATCATACTCTAAAATAAGAGTATCCTTTTCTTTTAACTCTTCTAAATCTGTAAATACAGTATCTCGATGCCCACTCAGTACAGTATGTCCTCCTCCAGATGGAGTTGTCGTTAAATCGCTAACAAACATACCAACTCCTTTTTTCAAAGTTGCATCATTCGCTCCCCAATATATAGAAAACTTCTTCTTTATTTTCGGTATATTTAACATCGCTACCTTTTCTCCTTCTTTATGTTGTGTTTGAGAAGAAGGTACTTGGGACGTTACTGGTGTTTCATATGAAAGTTGATTATCTTGTATATTTTTAAGGCTCTTTATTTCTTCTTTCGTTAATTCTTGAGCAGAGCTTTTTCCTTTATACCATTCCACAGCGTAATACGATCCCATGAATAGCCCTATGGCCATCAATATGATACCGATATAATTGAGTAACTTCACGTTCCATCCCTCCATGCAAAAAATGGTAGGAATAACCTACCATTTTTAATATATGAAATTATCCCGTTCTTTATAGAAAAATATTTTATTTATGCCTTAACTTTATTACGACGATTCAAACCAAATAATGTCCCTATCCCTACAAGACATGCGCTTAGTGCCATCATTGCCACATTATTTGATGCTGTGTTTGGTAATTTTTCACCTTGTACAACTGGCTTTGCTACTTCTTTTTTAACTGCATCATTTTTTTGCCCGTCTTTTATCGCTACTTCTTTTTTTGCCATATCACTTTTTAACTGTTCTTGCGCTATTCTCTTTTTCTCTTCTTCACTCTTTTTCTCGGCTTTTATTGCTTCTTCTTTTTTTGCCATATCACTTTTTTCTTGTACTTGTGCTGCTTGCTTTTTCTCTACATCATTTTTTTGCTGTTCCTGAATTGCTGCTTCCTTTTTAGCTACATCTGACTGTACTTGCGCTGCTTCTTCCTTTGTCAGTGTTCCAGTTGAAGCACTCGCTACCGAAGAATAACCTACTGTTAAAAGTGCCATTGCACAAATTGGTAATAGTTTCTTTTTCATTTTCATTCTCTCCTCTTATACGTTTTACATCACGTCGCATCGGATGTATCACTAGAATAAACAATAGATATAAATATAAGATGCAGATGAAATATATTTCATTTAAAGATTTCATTGTAGAAAAATAAAAAAACATCGCAATATATACGATGTTTTTTCGGGTGTGTGTCTCGATATTTATTTGTTACTTTCGCGTGATTGAGAAGTAGAAAGGGCCGGAGTGATAACTAATTGTCTCGGCTCAGTTTTCTTGAAGTGATTTTTGACGTTACACTTACGACATTGAACGACCCATGCTTTAATAGGATTTGTTAAAATAATTTTTTGCCTGTCGTTAGGGGCCTCTTCTTCCAATTCACAACTATCGCTCCACTTACTCCATTTCATTGTAAATTTAGAAGAAGAATGATCGTCTTCTCGATCAAACATCTGCAAAAAATCCATTTCTCCAGCTAGCATTACGGTGTTACTAGTTGCTAAAAAAGAAAAGGTCGTCCAATGTTTCTCCATGCCCTCCTACTCCTTTTTCACATATAGAGTGCCTAAAACTTACTTTACCTAAAATATGCTTGCCTTTTACCTTACACTTATAGTTTATCCAAAACACTACTATGCAACTATCGATTTGTCTTACAAATCACCTTACATTTTTGTAAGAAACGAAAAAACCTTCACTCTATATACGTGAAGGTTTCTCATTTCTTATCTATAGAATCTTTCATATCATCAAGTCCAGCCTCTTGCAGCTGCGACATCATACCGTGGGATATTGCGCCTAATACTAAAGTCATTCCAATTAGTGAAATGCGAATTGCAGGTACATCAATTATGTAAGCCAACATACCAAGAACAATTGTTAAAAGCAATGCTTTTATAAATGTTACACTTGTATACTGTTTCTTTTTCATCATAATCACCCTTTATGGAAGCGTTTTCTTAATGTAATCAGTATATCATATCATCTGATTATTTTGTGGGGGTTTCTGTAAAAACCTTATATCTTCTTTGACTTTTTTCTTTCTATCCTTTACAGTCGAAATGTTCACAAGTTTTACACTGTAGGAGGATTCAAATGAAAATTGAAATAAAAGACACTTTAATTTCTGAAGAACAATTACAAGAAAAAGTAAAAGAACTAGCTCTTCAAATCGAACGTGATTTTGAAGGAGAAGAAATCGTAGTAATCGCTGTATTAAAAGGATCTTTCGTATTCGCTGCTGATTTAATTCGTCATATTAAAAACGAAGTAACAATCGACTTTATCTCTGCATCTAGCTACGGAAATCAAACAGAAACAACTGGAAAAGTAAAACTATTAAAAGATATCGATGTAAACATTACTGGAAAAAACGTAATTGTCGTAGAAGACATTATCGATTCTGGTTTAACACTTCACTTCTTAAAAGATCACTTCTTTATGCATAAACCAAAAGCATTGAAATTCTGTACGTTACTTGATAAACCTGAACGCCGTAAAGTGGACTTAAAAGCTGAATATGTTGGCTTCCAAATTCCAGACGAATTTATCGTTGGCTACGGTATTGACTGCGCAGAAAAATATCGTAACTTACCATTTATCGCTTCAGTTGTAACGGAATAATATAAAAAAATAAAGTGAAACTTTAATCAGTGGGGGTTTTGTCTATCCCCCACTGATTATTAGTTGAACCAATCGGGCTTTTACGGGCAGTTGATCTCCCACCTAACTTCCTCGTATTCGTCGAAATTTGAGGTGGGAGTCTTACTGCCCGTTAATGCGGGGTAAACTTCCATCAATTATTGATGGAAATTTATTTTCTATCACGATTCGTAAAAGACAAAGGGAGAGAATAAAAATGACAAAGACAAAATTTGAAAAAGTACTCCTCATCGTAAATCCAAAAGCTGGACAAGGCGATTTACATACAAACTTAACGAAAATCGTACCACCACTTGCCGCAGCTTTTCCTGACTTACATATCCTTCATACGAAGCAACAAGGTGATGCAACAAAATATTGTCAGGAGTTTGCTAGTAAAGTAGATTTAATTATCGTCTTTGGTGGTGACGGAACTGTATTTGAATGCACAAATGGCTTAGCCCCTCTTGAAATTAGACCTACACTTGCAATCATTCCAGGCGGAACTTGCAACGACTTCTCTCGCACACTTGGTGTTCCGCAAAATATTGCAGAAGCAGCAAAACTCATTACAAAAGGACATGTAAAACCAATCGATGTCGCAAAAGCAAATGGACAACACTTCTTAAACTTCTGGGGTATTGGACTCGTCTCTGAAGTATCAAACAATATTGATGCAGAAGAGAAAGCAAAGCTTGGTAAAATCGGTTACTATTTAAGCACCATTCGAACTGTAAAAAACGCTGAACCATTCCCAGTAAAAATCACTTACGACGGACAAGTATATAAAGACGAAGCTGTACTTGTTATGGTTGGAAACGGCGAATATCTTGGCGGTATCCCGTCCTTTATCCCAAACGTAAAATGTGACGACGGAACACTTGATATTTTCGTCGTAAAATCAACAGGCATTCAGGCGTTTAAAGATTATATCGGAAAGAAATTATTTGAAGACTCAAATGAAAATGACATCTTCCACGTAAAAGCAAAATCCATTCATATTGAAACAGAAGAAGAAAAAGAAGTAGATACAGATGGAGAAAGTTCGCTTCATACACCATGCCATATTGAATTGTTACAAGGGCACTTTACGATGATTTATAATCCTGCGTTTGTATAATCACTATTTCACTATAACTTTAATAATTACTAAACTTCGCATTTTTCAAAAAAATATAGTATGATGAATAAATAAAAGGTTGTTAACAAAAACGTTAACAACCTTTTTTGTTTTTTCTAAAAAACTTTTCAATTTAAAGGAGCGATCACATGTATTGGAGAAAAAATGATAAACCTGTAGAAGAACCAGAAGCAATTGCTGTGTGGGAATGCGAAGCAGACGACTGCCTTGGATGGATGCGTAAAAACTTTTCTTTAGAAGATAAGCCGCAATGCCCGTTGTGTAAAGGCGACATGAAAAGCAGCGAACGATTACTACAGAAGTTATAATACCTTTCCCTCTTTATCTTTTATATACTGAAAAGATAGAGGATTTTATTTCTCTTTATCTACAGTACAAGTTGCTTCCTAATTATAAATAATGAAAGAAGCAGCTATTACGTAGAATAGCTGCTTCTTTCAATCTATAACTTCTTCATCGCTATAAATTCCATATAATATTCCCCTAAATTTATCTCTATTCATCATCCCCCTTACTCACTACATACTACACTTCTTTCGGAAGAACAATTTTTTTATACAATTGAACTGTAATGAAATAATAAAACACATAAATGACTAAGAAAATAATAATCGGCAGCCAAATCCGGAAATATGGATTATCTATTAAGAACGAGAACATGTTCATTCCGACTAATACGTGCATTATACCTACGATCGCTGGGAACAAGAAAACTAAAAGTAACTCTTTATAAATTGATTTCGTTAATAGCTCATAACGCACACCAATTTTACGAAGCATTTGATAGCGAATAATATCTTTTGAAGCACCAGAAAGAATTTTAAACATTAAACAGCTTGCCAGCATCGCTAAGAAAGCTATGCCTAAGAAAAATCCCATAAATACTGTTCCACTGTAAGTACTGTAATATCCTTCATACAGCATATATTTACTCAAAAGATGTACGTCTTTCATATCTTTATATCTAGCTAACTCTAATTCATCGATTTTTTTCCATTCTTCTTTATACGTTATAAAATTGTCCGTTTTCCCCAGTATTATAATTTCTTCTTTACCTTGTATCCCGTCATACATCTTTTGATCTACAATTTGTATCTTTTGACTAGGATTCATATATGTCTTTTGAAGAGACCTTAAAACATTTCCCCACTCTTCTGGAATTACATTGGTATTATCCTCATTTTTTTCTTGCCTATGGCTTAAAACGGCTCCGACAATTAGCTCCCTCGAAACAGGAACGAATCGGCTACTATTCTCGTCTTTTCCAGTAGGTGTTAGCGGACGGTTTCTTTCTAAATCTTCTTTCAATTGATAAATAAACTGCTCATCTACTTTGTATCGATATTCATTCTTTTCTTTAAATGTAATACTATCTAATATTTTCTTTTCTTCTGCTGTGGGATTTTTAATTTCGACATCATAGTATTCTGCACTCTCCACCATCTCCAGCTTGTAATACTTCGTAACCTTCATTCTTCAAATAGATGGCGATAAGTTTTCTAATTTCCTTCTCATCGTCCACGATAAGTATCGTTCCTTTACTCACAAAATCTCCTCCAGCATCATTTACCAAACTATGAATGTTGCTTTATTTCACTCACTACTGCATTCTTCTTATGCATATACACATAAGAAATACTAGAAACTATAATAACGATGCCACCCAAATATATACCATACTCGGTCACAAGGGTTACTATCATTTCTATATGCTTACCAAATATAGAGCCTAGTACAAAGTAAACTAACGTCCAAACAAATCCTGTTACATATGAATAAATCGCATACGTTTTAAATGACATGTTATTCATTCCTACTAAATACGGTACGATATGTCTCACAACGGGGATAAAATAACTTATTACTAATGCATAATGACCATATTTCCCTACTATCTCTTGTGATTTTAAAAGGTACTTCGCCTTCTTCTTTTTCATCAATTTTTCAAGCACTCTTATGCCAAATATTTTCCCTAGTATGTAACCTAAAGAAAGCCCAGATACAACGCCTAAATATGTTAATAAAAACGCAGGAATGACACTTAATACGCCTAATGAAGATACAAATCCACCACTCATTACAATCATTTCATCTGGAATCGGCATACCGATAATACCAAGCCATAAACAAAAAAATAGTGCCCAATAACCATACTGCTCAATGTATGATATTAATTCATGTAGCTCCATTATGCATATGCTCCCCTTAGCTCTTTTTTACAGCTAAAGACGTAGGCTGGCGGGAAATTAAACCAAACTTTTTCTAGTGTAATTTCAGGGAAGAAATGCTGTATAAATCCTTTTTTTACAAGTGAATATTGAAATGTAATGAATTCACCACTCTCATGTATCGCTTCCATTGCGTTGTTTAAAATGCGTTTTGAAACCTCTTCTGGTAAAGATGTGAAAGGCAATCCTGATAAGACGTAATCAATGCATTCTATATTGAGCTCTTCCATATACGTCTTTATATTTTCAGCTGAACCATGTACAACAATGACATTCTGCTCATCTTTAAATTTTCTCTTTAGCTCTTTGAAAAACACTTCATTAATTTCGATAAGAAGAAACATTGTCTCCTTCTTCTTTCGCTTCATAATTTCTTTCGTAAAGACTCCTGTACCAGGACCTAATTCCACAATGCACTTCGCTCTATTAAAATCAATTACATCTACCATTTTCTTTGCTAATATTTTTGAACTTGGCGCAATCGCACCAGTATGTTTCGGGTGTTTAATAAATTCATGTAAGAATGTTATGAGTTGCATGTAAATCTCTCCCCATTCGTTCAATAGTTTTTAACTTGTGTTTAAGTATAACTATCGTTTCTTAATAAAAATTGAGGAGATTTCTTAAGATTTTATGAAGAAATCAAAAAACAGCTACCGCTTATAGCGATAGCTGCCCCTTTATTACTTCGCGCTCACAATCTTATAATAAGAACGAACTGTTAAGAAGTAATATCCGATATAAATGACACCGTATACTCCGATACTAATTAGGAGCGGAATCATAATTTCAAACGGTAGTATGTTCCCTAAACCTTTTAATGCAAACAAGCTGTGTAGAATTCCGATTACTAACGGAATCGCAAAGATAAAGCTTACTTGTTTTGCGATAGCTTTTTTCATTTCCTGTTTCGTTACCCCGACTTTACGAAGTACAACATAACGCTCACGATCAGCATTTGCTTCTGTTAATTGTTTAAAGTAAATGATAGAACCTGTTGCTAGTAAGAATACAAGTCCTAAGAACATTCCGATGAACATCATTAGTCCAGTTCCTTCAAGCCCCATTTGGAAACCAGTGTAGAAATCTCTAAATGATGGTACCATTTCTGATTCACCAGCTGGCATCACTTTTGTTAATTTTTCTGTTAATACTTTACTGTTTCTTTCATCTTTTACATCAATATTTTTTACAACACGTGTTCCAAATGCTTGCTTCGCTTGTTCATATGTTTCATCTGAAACGACAACAACTAGTTCACCTAAGTTCGTAATTGCATGATCATTTGCGCCTTGAATCGCTAATTTCTTCGTTTCATTTCCAATTTGGAATACCGCTTTATTTCCTTTATATTGAGGGCTAAACTCATGCCCTTCAATATAAGAACTATCATATATAAATGCTTCACCAGCAGCTACATTCACTGTTTCTGCATCGATTTTTTTAGCAAGTTTATTAAATTCAGATTGAGACATAAATTGATATTTCTCTGAGATACTGTAGTTCATATTAAGGATGAAATCAACTTTATCTCCTTCAAACTTTCCTTTTACAGGAACCATCTCCACTTCAAATTGATCTTTTACAGGATGATTCTCTTTCTCTTCAGCAAAAATCGCATTTACTTTCTTATCTAGTTCTGCATCTTTTTTCTCATAAGAATAGCTGTATGGCGCGAATGCTTTTGATTGTGTAAATGTGTTGTAATACATCGTAACTGACGTACCAACTGCTGTTAATGTTACCGCACTTAAAATAGAAATTGTTGCAAGTGACTTTGCATTCCCTTTAATACGATATAGTAGCTGTGATGTCGTTACCATATTCATACCGTTATAAAACGATGATTTATTATTTCTTGCACGTTTTAATACGAATACTGTAAAGAACATAAATAGTAAGTACGTACCTAATACTGTCGCAAGTAAAATATAAAGTGCAACTGCCATAAAGTCTGCATACTTAACTGCCTTCATGAACATTAATGCTAAGAAATAACCTGAACCGATTAAGAAAATTGAAATTAACGCCATAATTACAGATCCTTTTGGCATTGCTTCTCCTTCGCGTTCTGCGCGGAAAAGTTCAATTAGCTTGAATCGATAAATTAAACGATATCCTTGAAGTGATGTATACAATATAATCACAAAGAAAATAATTGCTGTATCAACAATTGCAGCCATCGGTACTTCAAAATGAACATTTAAATTTAACCCCATCATACTTACTAGTAGTTCAAGGAATAGTTTTGAAAGAACGCTACCAATCGCAATCCCAATAATTAAAGACATTAATCCCATTAACATATTTTCATAAAAGAGCATTTTACCGATCTGTCTTTTTCGAATACCTAGTAACGAATATAGCCCAACTTCTTTTTTACGTTTTCGTGTAAAGAAACCGTTCGAATATATAATGAACACCGCTACGAAGATAATTAGCATGACACTTGAAACTTGAAACGCACCGCTAATTTTTTTAGAACCTTCCGCAGCTTTTTCCATTTGCGAATTATATTGTAGTGCTTTAAATGTAAAGTAAATTACAATACTAAAAATCATAGATGCAAAATATACAAAGTAGTCTTTAAAGTTCCGCTGTATGTTGCGGAGGGCAATGCTAGATAAGGTCATCAGCCATACCTCCAGAAATGGAAGACATTACGTCAACGACTTTTTGGAAGAACTGTTTACGTGTTGATTCACCGCGGTGCAATTCTTTATATAACTCACCATCTTTAATGAAAATAACTCGTTTACAATAACTCGCCGCAAATGCATCATGCGTTACCATTAAAATTGTAGAGTTATCATATTCATTTAACGACTTCATACTTTCTAATAAATCTGTCGCTGATTTAGAATCAAGTGCTCCAGTCGGCTCGTCCCCAAATATCATACTAGGGCTTGTAACGATCGCACGTGATGCCGCGCAACGCTGCTTCTGCCCACCAGATACTTGATATGGGAACTGACTTAAAATATGATCAATACCGAATTTCTTTGAGATTTCAAGAACGCGGCGATCAATCTCATTCGCTTTCACCTTCGATAACGCAAGAGGTAACGCAATGTTTTCTTTTACCGTTAACGTATCTAATAAGTTATAATCTTGGAAGATGAAACCTAAATGATCACGGCGGAACAACGCCAGCTTATCATCATTCATCTTCACGATATCTTTTCCCTCAATTAAAATCTCACCGTCCGTCGCATTATCAATTGTAGAAAGAACATTTAAAAGAGTCGTCTTACCAGAACCAGAAGGTCCCATAATTCCAACGAACTCACCTTCTTTTACTTGTAAGTTAATACCTTTTAAAGCTGCAAATTTATTCCCACCTGTGTCATACACTTTTTCAATATTTTTTGCTTCTAACACTGTTTTCATCTCGACATCCCTCATTTCTTCTATTCTCTATTTTCAACTATATACACTCTCTACTCTTGCCACTATCGATGTTTCTTACACAAACATGACAGTTATGTAAGGCACATAAGTAAAGACATAAAAATTTAACCTACTGAATGAAAGTACTTTGTTACTATAGCATTGGGATATCATACCATCCATTCATTCTCCTTACAGGAACATTACAATTTTGTAAGGTTAAAAATGCACCCTACAAAGCTGTGCACGAAATGTCGGATGGAGCTATTTTGTTCCTGATATTCTATTTATAGAGGAGGTCATATAATGGATTCACTTAAAAATATGAATGCGGCAATGCAGTATATTGAAGACAACCTTACACACGAAATTGATTTTAAAGAAGTCGCAAAAATAGCTCTCTGCTCCGAATATCATTTCAAAAGAATGTTTTCTTTTTTAG
Source organism: Bacillus sp. S4 (assembly GCF_040838205.1). Lineage (NCBI taxonomy): Bacteria > Bacillati > Bacillota > Bacilli > Caryophanales > Bacillaceae > Bacillus > Bacillus sp. S4. Next base: position 841 of record NZ_JBFPJI010000046.1, on the reverse strand, counting down.
CTGGCATATCACTATCAGAATATATTCGCTGTAGACGTCTTACGCTTGCTGCCTTTGAACTAAAAGATAGCAATGTAAAAGTCATTGATGTCGCTATAAAATATGGATACAACTCACCAGATTCATTTACACGTGCATTTCAAAATTTGCACGGAATAACGCCTTCAGAAGCTCGAAATACTAGTCATTCTTTGAAATCTTATTCACCAATGGCCTTCCAATTATCTATTCAAGGAGGAAGTGAAATGAACTATCGAATTGAAGAAAAAGACTCATTTCGAATTATAGGTATTACAAAACGAGTACCAATCGTTTTTAACGGTGTAAACGAAGAAATTGCTTCTATGTGGAAAAGTTTAGACAGCCAATCAATCGAAACATTAAAGTCCCTTTCAAATATTGAACCTGCAGGAATTATTAGTGCTTCTACGAATTTTTCTGAAGGGAGAATGGAGGAAAAAGGAGAACTCGATCACTATATTGGAGTAACTACGACAAAAGATTGTCCGAAGCAATTCAAACAACTTGAAGTCGCTGCTTCAACATGGGCTATATTTGAAGCTGTCGGTCCATTTCCTGATGCATTGCAAAATGTATGGGGGCGTATTTATTCTGAATGGTTTCCTTCTTCAAACTATGAATTAGCAGAAGGACCGGAAATACTGTGGAATGAAAGTAAAGACGTATCCTCGCCGAATTTCAGAAGCGAGATATGGGTACCTGTTTTTAAAAAATAATATAAAGGCCTAAACTTTTTCAAAACAAAAGCTGCTCTTCCTCTTTAAATGAACTGTACCCCGAATCATGGACACTTAAAAAAAGCCCCATGATTCGGGGTTTT
>NZ_JBFPJI010000482.1:0-1772 GCF_040838205.1 Bacillus sp. S4 | reverse complement strand
AACTCATGATAACCCCAGTCTATCTTCTGCGCTCTTATTTTATGTTGTTCATACAGTTCTTTTAAACGTGGTTCTAATCGGAAATCTAAATCATTTGTTAGCATATATAAGTGCCCCCTTTTCTTATCATAGATAGTCATTCTATTTTTACATTCATTTTTATCCTTAAAAATTTTCTACAAATAAATATTACTTTCCTTTTTTTAAGTCAAACATAACAAATTTGTAACAAAACTCTTTAAGAGCACTATATTTTCATATGATTTTTTCAAATCAAAAGGGGCACCGTTACATATATTGTCCTTTTTTATAAAAGGGGTTCTGAGGCATACGGTATGTTGCTTAGCCTAGTTGAACTACTCACCACTTAACGTCCTAACGGACTGTTTGAAGTGGGAGATTCCTAAGTACGGAAACCTAACGGTTTCTAATTCATTAGGCTATCCCCGTAGTTCCTACGGTTAGAAGTCTTATGGCTTCGTTTCTAAGATTTAGTCCTGCGTTAACATCTCTATCGTGATGTGTGCCACAAGAAGGACAATCCCACTCACGAAGATTTAAATTTTTAACGTCTTTGTTTTGATGACCACAATTTGAACATAGTTGACTAGACGCAAACGTCTTCGATACAACAACGACTTGCTTCCCGTACCATCTTGCCTTGTATTCCAACATGTTTCTGAACTGTGACCAAGATACTTCACTAATGGCTTTTGCAAGCTTACCGTTTTTCAGCATATTACTTACTTGCAGATCTTCAATACCAATTACATCGTGGTTTTTGATGAGTTCGGTAGAGATTTTATCTAAGTAATCTTTTCTTGCATTTGTAATATGCTCATGGATTCGTGCTAATTTCACACGTTGTTTATTCCAGTTCGAAGAACCTTTTATTCTTCTAGAAAGGATACGTTGTGCTTCCGCTAGCTTTTTTTCTAATGTACGAAAAAATTTAGGGTTTTTGTATGTAGTTCCATTTGAAAGAATGGCAAAATCCTTTAATCCCACATCAATTCCAACAGAAGAGCCTGTTTTCTGTAATTCTTGTACGTCTGTCTCAACTAACAAAGATACAAAGTATTTCCCACTTGGATTACGTCTAACGGTAGCACTCAGCATACGTCCTGTTACTTCACGACTCTTTGCAAACTTCACAAGTCCAAGTTTAGGTAGTTTGATTCTATTGTCTATTACAGCAATATTGCCATTTGTTTGTTTCGTTGTGTAAGATTGGATTTTATTCTGTTTGGACTTGAATCGTGGAAGATCGTTCTGTTTCTTGAAAAAGCGTGAAAAAGCATCTGAGAGGTTTTTTAATGTGGATTGAAGAGCAATACTATCTACTTCTTGTAACCAAAGCGTATCCTCCTGCTTCTTTAATTGAGTGAGCTCGGCAGAGCAAGAATGATAGGTTAATCCTTTGCCAGTTTCTTTATAAGTGTCATTCCAAAGAGCAAGAAAATGATTAAATACAAAGCGACTGCACCCAATTGTCTTAGCAATTAATATTTCTTGTCGCTTATTTGGATAGATACGAAACTTATATGATTTATTTACTAACATGGGTTGCACCTCGCTTTCTTGTATGATGCCTTCATTATACAAGAATCGTAGGCTTACGCCTACCGACATTCATCTCCCACCTAAAATTGGTGTTTCACACCTTCCCATTTTTGAGGAAGGAGTCTTCTGTCGGAAAAAGATAAAAAAACGATCATCAGTAAATAGAGAATAACATTCATGGATGAAGATACTCGTCATGTTGTAAATCT
>NZ_JBFPJI010000481.1:0-1775 GCF_040838205.1 Bacillus sp. S4 | reverse complement strand
GGATGTGTCTTACATGAATATCATTCAGCTTCAATATTTAATTGATGTAGGAGAGTTAGGCTCTTTCACTGAAGCAGCAAAAAAAAACCGTATGACCGTACCAACAATAAGCCAATCCATTGCACAATTAGAGAATGAATTGGGTGTTACACTCTTTACCCGTTCAAGGAAAGGAACCAATTCAACTATTGAAGGGAAAATCGTTATTCAACATGCGCTTACTGTTTTGAAAACGATTAATAAAATGAAGAATGAAATATCAGTATTCCAAAGTGAGAATCAAGAAAATATTATTATTGCTACTATCCCAGGGATGATCTCACAGATAATTGATACTACAATAAAATTTAGGAAAGACTTTCCTCATGTGAATATCCAGTTAGTTGAAGGTGATTCTAGATTAGTCCTAAATTACGTTCAAAACGGCCATGCTGATTTAGGATTTGTATCTTTTAAAACGGAAAAAGAAGAAGAATTTTTAACATGGGAACCATTAGTAAAAGGTGAAACCTTGTTAGTAATAAATAAACGATCCCATTTGCGCTTTAAACAGAGTATCTCAGGTGATGAATTAGAGGATGAAATGATTGTTTTGTATAATGATCCCTACTTAAAAAAGATTACTCAAGATATTTTACCGACGCATTTATGGAATAAAGTCTCATTAATAACCAATAGCATAGAAGGTATCTTCCGAATGATTATTCATGAAAATGCAGTTACAATTGGTCCCGATTATCTTGTTCATTCATTACCCCCAGAGCAAAAAAATGAAATTATCACTGTCTCCATAGATAAATATAAAACGATCCCCTATTATCTTTGGAAGGTAACAAGAAAAAATGAAAAAGCATCTGGGCTAATAAATCAATTTACAGAGCAATTATTCAGTAATTTATCTAATCCACACAATTAATTTATATTGATGTTGGATGTCGTTAAAAAACGATAAAAAAAAGCCTTACTGGAGTACGGAAATGATTCGAGGTATGATGGGCCACTACGAAAGAAATTTAAATTAATGCAATAAAAACCGTAGAAATTTACCATTTCTACGGTTTTATGCTCACCTAAGAACAGCACACTACAGCATCATCAAATGCATCTTCTGGAATATACACCTTATTACCCTCCACTTTATATGGAATGTTATTCCTCTCTAGTTTGTCTGTGTTAACGCTTTCTATAGTGTCGCCCCATTGTACATATTTTCCGTTGTATTCTTTTTGACAAGCAGATAATATGAATAAAATAGTCAGACAAAAAACAAGCATCAGCTTCTTTTTCAAAATCTTTATCTCCTTTTTATAAGCAAATATGTATTTCCAAGATGTTTATTTAAAGAATAACACTTAGTACAATATAGAAAAACTATTCGTAGGATATATAGTAATATTTTTCATATTAGGGGTCACCATATAGTGAAAAAGAGTTTTACAAAAGTATGAAAATAGCAAATTGATACGAACCAAAGGTATTATTGTTGTTATCTTAAAAAGACCTTGTAGTGGTCTTATCCCTGTCAAGTAGACAGTATTAAAAAGACTAAGCAGCCATCGAGATTCGATATTCTATCGGAGCTCGATGGTTGAGTCGTTTTTGGAACCGTTTATAGTTATAAAAGTAAATATACTCTTCAATTGCTTGTATTAAATCCGCTTCTGTTTTAAAATGATTCAAATACAACATCTCCGATTTAAAATGGGAGAAAAATGATTCGATACAGGCATTATCATGGCAGTTTCCTTTGCGAGAGTGGCTGCCAATGATACCTA
>NZ_JBFPJI010000480.1:0-1779 GCF_040838205.1 Bacillus sp. S4 | reverse complement strand
CTATATTTTTATACAAGTAGCTGTAAGAGTCTAGTTTCATCTCAAACAAATGAATGAATGAAACGTATTTAAAAATATTATAGAAAATAAATTCACAAACTTTTCACCAAATATTTTTAAATCCCGAAGAAATTTATCCCCGGGATTTTTTATATACTATTTAGCTGAAGTGAGATTGCTATTTTCTCCTTCTATCTGTTTTTTCTCTTTATAATAGACTCCATGTTCTTCTTTAATGAATAGCATTGCTATACCACCGATTACAGCAGCAGTCGCAATTGCCGCAAAATTATATTGAGGCAATAAATGCATGGAAAGAAGAATACCTACCAAAGTCGGAGCTACCACACCTCCAAGACGCCCAAAGGCCATTGTACTTCCTACTGCTGTTGAGCGCATATTACTAGGATAATATTGAGAAACGAATGCATTTGACATATTTTGTAGTCCAACAGAAGAAGCGCCAATTACTGAAATTAACAAAAACCCAACAAACATATTATTTACAAACCCGATGAGTGATAACGCAATTGCTCCACAGAAAAATAATGGGACAAGTACCTTTTTAAATCCGATTTTATCTACTATTGGACCGAAAATGAGTGTTCCAACAATAGCTCCAATTTGCATGACAGCTGTAAATGAGAGACTTGATTTAAGATCGTATCCTGACTGCATCATAAGCCTTGGTAACCATGTACTCATAGAGTAAATGAGTATGAAAGCACTAAAACATGAAATCCAAAACATAATTGTACTTACGGCACGCTTTTCCTCAAATAACTTAACAACAGGAGATCCTGCTTCTTTAGTTGATGGTTTTGTAAATTCAATTACCACATCTTTACTTAATTGTGGATTTACCTTAGCTATTACTTTTTTAGCTTCTTCTATTTTTCCTTTCATTAAAAGAAAACCTACAGACTCTGGAATGCTTCTCATTAAAAACGGGATAAACAATAACGGGATTCCTGCTAACCAAAAAACGGGCTCCCATCCTGCTGTCGTAAGAAGGGAACGACTTGTAAGTGCCGCTGTCATTGCTCCAACTGAATATCCGCAAAAAATAAAAGATACGATAGCAGTTCGAACTCGTTTCGGCGAGAATTCTGTTGCTATAGCAATTACATTCGGCATAACTCCGCCAAGCCCTATACCTGCAATAACACGGAAAATCGCAAACATTACAGGACCGTTCGCAAAACCAGCTAGACATGTAAATAGACTAAATAAGATTGTAGTTACTAGTATGATATTTTTACGACCTATTTTATCAGCTAATAAACCAAAGAATGCAGCACCAATTGCCGTTCCTATAGCTGTATAACTACCAATTGTCCCTGCTGTAACATCCGATATTCCCCACTCTTTAATGAGCGAAGGTACTGTTGCTCCATAAATAACAGCATCATATCCATCAAATGCAATTACGATAAATAACCAAAATATTAACCAAATATGCATGGAATGAATACGACTCTCGTCTATCACATTCATCGGGTTAATCGATTTCATCTTAATAGCCTCCTTATATGGGAATTTTCCCTTTCTTGTATTTCAACATCAGTAAACGCTTTCAATTACCTCCTCCTAAGTTTCTAAAAACTTTTCTGAATTTTCCGTATTTAAATTGTAATAACTACTATTAAAAATTGTTATCCGCTTTTTATAGGAAAAAGAAAAGTAATATTCCTATTTAATGCGGACGTCACTTCATAGGAATTAAAATTTGAACATAAAAAAGAGGTGCAATAAGCACCTCTTCTGCATGTATTTTAA
>NZ_JBFPJI010000479.1:0-1790 GCF_040838205.1 Bacillus sp. S4 | reverse complement strand
GATTTATATGATGTATTACCCGTATTACAACAATTACGAACGAAACTTTCAAAAGAAGAAGCAAGTTCTTTATTTCGAAAAATGAAAGAAGAAAATTATAAACTACTTTCATTATGTAATGAAAATGATGAAGTTGTTTGTCTTGCTGGTGTAGCGATTTGTACGAATTTTTATAATGAGAAACATGTTTTCGTATATGACCTTGTAACTGCAGAAGCCCACAGATCAAAAGGGTATGGTAAAGTTCTTCTGTCATATATAGAAAAATGGGGAATAGAAAAAGGTTGCAGTTCTATCGTTCTTACATCAGCGTTTCCAAGAGTTGATGCGCATCGTTTTTATGAAAGAGAAGGGTATGATAAAGTAAGTTATTCTTTTTATAAAGAGTTATAATATTAAATAGGTTCTGTGTGTAAAAACATATGGAACCTATTTTTTATTTAGATAAGAGCTATGAAAAGGTCTAATGATGTATTTTGTCGAATAGATTCTAGAAAATAATAAGGTGATATGGAATTTAGAGAATGTTAGGAGCGTTTATACGTGGAAAAAATAAAGAAATTAGTAATCCCTAATAATGTTAGAGTGATCGTAATATCGGATATCCATGGAGAATTAAAACTCTTTAAGGAACTATTACATAAGGTGAATTTTAAAGAAGAGGACTATTTAATTATTAATGGTGATCTTTGTGAAAAAGGAAGAGATAGCATCGGTGTAGTCAACTACGTAAAGGATCTTGTAGAGAACAATTCAAATGTTCATGTTGTTGAAGGAAATTGTGAAGTCGTAGTTGAAGCGATTGTAAATGAGAACCCTGCGCTAATTAATTATTTATGTACGAGAAAAAATACAATATTTAATGAATGGTTAGAGCAATTGAACGTTTCCGTTAATGAAGAGACTGATATTCGTGTAGCGAAAAATATATTAATGAGTCATTTTTCAAAAGAAATAAAGTGGTTAACAAAATTGCCAACTGCTATTGAAACAGAGGATTATATCTTTGTGCATGCAGGGCTTGAAGATAGAGTAGATTGGAAAGAAACAGAGCGGAAAAATGCGATAGCAATGCCGGAGTTTTATAATAAATCACATAGAACAAATAAGTATGTAGTAGTTGGGCATTGGCCTGTTGTGAATTATTCTGAAGAAGCGCCGTCTAACAATCCAGTTATTGATAAGGAGAAAAAAATTATTGCAATTGATGGAGGAAATGCGATTAAAGAGGCAGGGCAATTAAACGCATTTATCATTCAGAGGACACCTAAAGGTGATGCGTTTTCTTATACATATGTAGACTATTTTCCGGAGTATGAAGTAATAGCAAATTTTAATGCGGATTCAGAAATGCATGGCGGGGTTACATATCCGTATTATTACATAGAGCCTGTGGAGAGAATGAAAGATTTTACTATATGTAAACAAATAGAAACAAATGAACTACTTCATGTGAAAAATGAGTATATAAAGCAACTTGAATCAGGTGAGTATACAGTGAAAACGGATATTTCTTGTGCCCAAATAGGCGTTAGAAAAGGGGATATTGTTTCTGTCATTGATGGTAGCTGCATGGGATATGATTTAATAAAAAAAGACGGTGTAGAAGGCTGGATAGAGAAAGGGATTCTACTTGAGATAGAAAAGAAGGGAAATAAAATATTTAGCTAAAATAGGAGGGATATAGCCTCCTATTTTTTATTAACTATGTTACGAGTTCGTACTTCATCTGAATTTTTCCGAAGTTCCGTTTCTAAATTAAACTCGAAAAAATTAGCGAACTAACATAA
>NZ_JBFPJI010000478.1:0-1796 GCF_040838205.1 Bacillus sp. S4 | reverse complement strand
AATTATAACGCACAGTTTATATTTAGTTTAATTGTAATTTATGCGATATATATTTTTGTGTATAACGTGCTTGGGAAAGTTTTTTTGAGTACTATCTTGACAAGCATTTTGCTAATCATTTTGGCTATTGTAAATCACTTTAAAATTGTTTTTAGGGGAGACCCACTATATCCTTCTGATTTTACACAGATTGGACATATGCAATCTGTTATACCAATGGTGATGGATTATTTTAGTTGGGGTTATATTCTTCTCGTTATTGTAAGTGTTGTTGCCTGTATTTTAGCGGGTATGTATATAAGGAAATATATTCAAAATGTAAAAGTTCATGCAGGCGTACGAGTTCTATTTATAATAGGATCCGTTTTTGTTTTATATGCGTATGGTAATTTTACGAATACGTTTATGAATAAATGGTTTCAAAAGTCAGGTATAGAGTTCGTTTTGTGGAATCAAAATGAAAATTATGCTTCGAATGGTTTTGTGCTAGGCTTTATAAGTAATTTGGATACGACAGTCATTGAAAAGCCGAAAGATTATTCAAAAGAAAATATGCTTCAAATAGCAAACGATATAAAAAAACAATATAGCAGCAATATAGGGGCGCAGAAGCAAAAAGAGAAACCGAATATTATTTTTGTAATGAGTGAATCGTTTTGGGATCCAACGAAGTTAACGAATCTGTCCTTTAGTGAAGATCCTTTACCTAATTTGCATCATTATATAGAAAATTTTCCTGGTGGACAAACTATTTCTCCTACATTTGGAGGAAATACTGCGAACGTTGAATTTGAGGTATTAACGAGTTATTCAATGAGTTTGTTAAAACCAGGCTCTATACCGTATCAGCAAGTTGTTACAAATAAGAAAGAAGTTCCATCTATTACTCGAGAGTTAAAAAAAGAAGGGTATTACACAAGTGCAATTCATTCATTTGGTCGCTCATTCTTTAAACGGGATGATGTATATAGAGTGCTAGGCTTTGACAAGTTTAATGCGCAAGATACGATGGAGAATGTAGAAGTTGATGGAGATTATATTAGCGATTTATCTATGAGTAAAGAGATAATAGCTGAATTAGAGAAGCAAAAACAACCTACTTTTATTCATGCGGTTACGATGCAAAATCATTTTCCATTTACAGAAGGAAGATTTGGCGAAAATCAAATAGAAATTAGTGGTTTAGACAATGAAGAATCGAAGGCTGAATTAGAGACTTATACAGAAGGTTTAAGACGTTCAGATGAAGCTCTTCAATATTTAATAGAGGAGCTAGATAATTTAGATAGATCTACACTATTAGTATTTTTTGGTGATCATCTCCCATCACTAGGAACAAATAAATCTCTTTATAAAGAGACTGGTTATATAACGAATGAAAAAACGCCAAGTGAACGATTAGCGATGACACAAACGCCGTTATTAATGTATGCAAATTTTGATATACCAAATGACAATTTAGGCTTAGTAAGTCCAATTTATTTTTCAAATCTTGTCTTTGATTATGCTGGATTAAATAAGGTACCGTTCTATCAATTTTTATCGAAGTTATATGAAGAAATTCCTGTACTTCGTGACGAATTGAGGATAGGAAAAGACGGAGAAGCAATAAAAAGTTTAACAGAAAAACAAAAAGAAATGTTAAAGCAATATGAGCTTATTCAATATGACTTACTCGTCGGAAAGCAATATAGTAAGGATATATTATTTAAATAAGCGAAAAAAAGAACTTGTATACGATACAAGTTCTTTTTTCATAGTATTTAACGGGATAACCAGACAAGCTAGGTTTAGGG
>NZ_JBFPJI010000477.1:0-1801 GCF_040838205.1 Bacillus sp. S4 | reverse complement strand
CTATAGAAAAAAGATTTTCCTTCACTACTATTTCAATCCAATCTTTTCTTGCTTTAATAGTTTCTCTAATTCACGACGAAATATATGAGTTTTCTCAACATCCTTGAGGTTTTCATCTGCTACAGCTACACCATAATACTTTCCACCGAATCCTTTCGATACAACTACGTAAAACGTTCCTAATTATCAATCTAGCATTAAGTAAATGTAAAAAATCACCCTATTTATTCATTTTTCATGCGTATGTATGTACATTTGTTAATTTATTCGATATATTATGGGTATTGAATGATTACGAAAAGATAATAGGTCGCTCGTATAACACCTTATATTTTTATATCCGTGAAAACTGCAAAATGTATGAAATTCCATTTGTCAAATGAATTTAATGCGGAAGGAGGTTTGTGGTTACTTCATCGGGATATAATAATCAGTTTTGAACTGATAAAAATACAGGAGGCGACATGATGTTTCGTACGATTTCAAACTTTATGAGAGTAGCTGAGATAAGAAACAAAATTCTTTTTACACTAGCGATGTTAATTGTTTTTCGAATTGGCACGTTTATTCCAGTTCCTCATACTAACGCAGAGGTATTAAAAGTACAAGATCAAGCCAACGTTTTAGGCATGCTGAACGTATTTGGCGGAGGAGCACTGCAACACTTCTCAATCTTTGCTGTAGGTATCACACCATATATTACGGCTTCCATCATTGTACAATTACTACAAATGGACGTTGTACCTAAATTTACAGAATGGGCAAAGCAAGGAGAAATGGGCCGTAAGAAGTCAGCTCAATTTACTCGATACTTTACAATCATTCTCGCATTCATACAATCCATCGGGATGTCTTATGGCTTTAATAATATAGCAGGCGGACAATTAATAACAGATCCAAGCTGGACTACATACTTATTTATTGCGACAGTTTTAACTGCTGGTACTGCATTTTTACTTTGGTTAGGTGAACAAATCACCGCTAATGGCGTTGGAAATGGTATATCGATGATTATCTTCGCAGGACTTGTTGCGGCGATTCCGAATGTTGCTAATCAAATTTATTTGCAACAATTTCAAAATGCAGGCGATCAATTATTCATGCACATAATAAAAATGGTTTTAATTGGACTCGTAATTTTAGCCATTGTCGTTGGTGTTATTTACATTCAACAAGCTGTTCGTAAAATACCGATTCAATATGCAAAAGCTGTATCAGGAAACAATCAATATCAAGGAGCAAAAAACACTCATTTACCTCTTAAAGTAAATAGTGCAGGTGTAATTCCTGTTATCTTTGCTTCTGCCTTTTTAATGACGCCGCGTACAATTGCGCAGCTCTTCCCTGATTCAAGCGTATCTAAATGGATAATTGCGAATCTTGATTTTGCACATCCATTTGGAATGACACTTTATGTAGGTCTTATCGTTGCTTTCACATATTTCTATGCGTTCATTCAAGTGAACCCTGAACAAATGGCTGAGAATTTGAAAAAGCAAAATGGATACGTACCTGGTATTCGTCCAGGTAAATCTACAGAACAGTATGTAACAAAAATTTTATATCGCTTAACATTTATCGGTGCCATTTTCTTAGGCGCAATTTCAATATTACCGCTCGTATTCACGAAAATCGCAACATTACCACCTTCTGCCCAAATCGGTGGCACAAGCTTACTTATCATCGTAGGTGTAGCATTAGAAACGATGAAGACGCTTGAAAGTCAGCTTGTGAAACGTCATTATAAAGGTTTTATTAAAAAAGTAAATTAATTACGAAAACACACTAGAAGTCCCAATAG
>NZ_JBFPJI010000045.1:0-18387 GCF_040838205.1 Bacillus sp. S4 | reverse complement strand
TCACTTGATTTATTTGAAAAGGAGAGTAAACTAGGAAACAATAAAAAACTCATAGAACATAGGGGGCGCTTTCAAGTGAACGAGCAGTGGATTTTCTTAAATGGAGAATTTGTTCCAAAAGACGAAGCAAAGGTTTCAGTATATGATCATGGCTATTTATATGGCGATGGAGTGTTCGAAGGAATTAGGGTATATAGCGGTAATGTTTTCCGTTTGAGAGAGCATCTTGTCCGGTTATATGAATCAGCGAAATCCATCATGTTAGAAATTCCATATACGTTAGAAGAAGCAATGAAAATCGTTGTTGAAACGATTCGACAAAACAAACTATCTAATGGATATATCCGCCTCGTTGTATCAAGGGGACCTGGGAATTTGGGATTAGATCCCGATTCTTGTACGAAACCAAATGTAGTAGTAATTGCAGAGCAATTATCTTTATTCCCACAAGAATATTATGAAAAAGGGATTCCGATTATAACAGTTGCAACGCGTCGTAATCGCCCGGATGTTTTATCGCCTCAAGTAAAATCTTTAAATTACTTAAATAATATTTTAGTTCGCATTGAGGCGAAACTAGCTGGAGTACAAGAAGCACTTATGTTAAATGACCAAGGATATGTAGCTGAAGGCTCTGGAGATAACGTATTTATTGTGAAGGGAAATAAATTAATTACACCACCAAGTTCTGCTGGAGCGTTAGAAGGTATTACACGAAACGCGATTTTAGAAATCGGCGAAAAACTTGGATATGACGTAAGAGAAGAATTATTTACAAGGCACGATGTATATGTAGCTGATGAAGTGTTTTTAACAGGAACAGCTGCTGAAGTAATTGCTGTTACGACAGTAGATGGAAGAACGATTGGTTTAGGGAGAACAGGGCCACATACGAATCGTTTATTAGAAGAATTCCGTAAATTAGTTGTAGAAGATGGAGAGAAAATTTACGAAGAAAATAAAGTTGGATAATAGCTCTTTATGACATGATAAAGCGTTGATAGGGAGGAGTAGTTGACTGTGAAGCCTCACAGAGAGTCGGTGGTTGCTGGAAACCGATGGTTCACGTCGACGAACATCACCCTTGAGTGCTAAGCTGAAGTGTTTATTTAGGCTTAGACGGTAGCTCCGTTATTAGCTAGACTCATATCCCGAGTCACTGAGGCAAGAGTAATCTTGCAAAGAAGGGTGGTACCGCGAAATCTTTCGTCCCTTCAGCACATAGCTGGAGTGTGGACGTAGGATTTTTTTATTTTATAAATGGTTTAAAAAAGGGGGCTTATAAGAAAAATGTCTTCAAAAACGGAAGAGAAACTGGCAACTGGTGCACAGCTATTGTTAGAAGCGCTAGAAAAGGAAGAAGTAGAAGTGATTTTCGGGTATCCAGGTGGTGCGGTTTTACCTCTATATGATGCGCTTTATGATTGTGAAATCCCGCATATTTTAACGAGGCATGAGCAAGGTGCAATTCATGCTGCTGAAGGATATGCAAGAATTACAGGGAATCCAGGAGTGGTAATTGCAACAAGTGGACCGGGTGCTACAAATGTTATTACTGGTTTAGCTGACGCGATGATTGATTCATTACCGCTTGTTGTATTTACAGGGCAAGTAGCAACAACGTTAATCGGAAGTGATGCTTTCCAAGAAGCAGATATTATGGGGCTTACGATGCCGGTGACAAAACATAATTATCAAGTGCGAAAAGCATCGGATTTACCCCGAATTATTAAAGAAGCATTTCATATCGCTAGAACAGGAAGACCGGGCCCAGTCGTAATTGATCTTCCGAAAGATATGGTAGTAGAGCAAGGCGAGAGATGTAGCGACGTACAAATGGATTTACCAGGATACCAGCCTAATTATGAACCGAATCTACTACAAATAAACAAATTATTACAAGCGATTGAGGTCTCAAAAAAGCCATTAATTTTAGCTGGAGCAGGTGTATTGCATGCGAAAGCATCGAAAGAATTAACAAGCTTTGCTCGCAAATATCATATTCCAGTTGTTCATACATTACTTGGTCTTGGCGGGTTTCCGCCAGATGATGAACTATTTCTAGGGATGGGAGGAATGCACGGTTCATACACCGCAAATATGGCGTTATATGAATGTGACTTACTTATTAATATAGGTGCAAGATTTGATGATCGCCTTACTGGGAATTTAGCTTATTTTGCTAAAGAAGCGATTGTCGCACATATAGATATTGATCCAGCGGAAATTGGGAAAAATGTGCCGACTGAAATCCCTATTGTTGCGAGTGCGAAGCAAGCATTAGAAGCTATACTCACTTTTAAAGAAGGGGAAGTAGATTACAATGATTGGCTTTCGTTATTGAATAGTAGAAAAGAAAAATATCCTCTTTCTTACAAAGAACATGCAGAACGTATTAAACCTCAATATGCAATTGATATGCTATACGAAATTACGAAAGGAGAAGCGATTGTAACAACAGATGTTGGGCAACATCAAATGTGGGCAGCTCAATATTATCCATTGAAAAACCCAGATAGATGGGTAACTTCTGGGGGATTGGGAACAATGGGCTTCGGGTTTCCAGCAGCAATAGGTGCACAAATCGCAAAGCCTGAAGAACTAGTTATTGCAATTGTCGGTGATGCTGGATTTCAAATGACCTTGCAAGAACTTAGTGTGTTGAAAGAGCATTCTTTACCGGTTAAAGTTTTTATTTTAAATAATGAAGCTTTAGGGATGGTAAGACAATGGCAAGAGGAATTTTATAATAGGCGATATTCGCACTCCTTACTTTCATGCCAACCAGATTTTGTCGCACTTGCCAATGCATATGGCATAAAAGGTGTTCGTATTGAAGACCCACTTCTTGCAAAGCAACAATTACAGTATGCAATTGAATTAAGAGAGCCAGTCGTAATTGATTGCCGCGTACTTCAATCTGAAAAGGTTATGCCGATGGTTGCACCAGGGAAAGGGGTTCACCAAATGGAGGGGGTGGAGAAAAGGTGAAGAGAATTGTAACAGCGACAGTTCGAAATCAAAGCGGTGTGTTAAATCGAATTACAGGTGTTATGACACGTAGACATTTTAATATTGAAAGTATTTCAGTAGGTCATACGGAATCATCGGATATTTCGAGAATGACGATTGTTGTACACGTTGAAAATGAACAGCAAGTTGAGCAGTTAATTAAACAACTTCATAAGCAAATCGACGTACTGAAAGTATCAGATATTACAGAAGAAGCGATGATCGCTAGAGAACTTGCACTTATTAAAGTAGCAACGTCTGTAGCAAGAGCAGAATTATATAGTTTAATTGAACCATTTCGAGCCACTGTAATAGATGTTGGGAAGGATTCCATGGTGGTGCAAGTAACAGGTACTCAGGAGAAAGTAGAAGCGTTAATTGAATTACTTCGTCCATACGGTTTGAAAGAAATTGCTAGAACAGGTGTAACAGCATTTACACGTAGTATGAAAAAACAAGATAAACAAGTTATGTTAATTCAATAATTATTTAAAAAATAGGGGGAAATGAAAATGGCGAAAGTTTATTATGAAAAAGACGTAACGGTAAATGTATTAAAGGAAAAGAAAGTAGCAATCATCGGATATGGATCGCAAGGCCATGCGCATGCACAAAACTTACGTGATAACGGATTTGATGTAGTAGTTGGACTGAGGAAAGGGAAGTCATGGGATAAGGCGAAAGAAGACGGATTTTCTGTATATACAGTAGCGGAAGCAGCAGAAAAAGCGGAGGTAGTAATGATTCTACTACCTGATGAATTACAGCCAGAAGTATATGAAGCTGAAATTGAACCAAACTTACAGGCAGGTAATTCTCTTGTGTTCGCACATGGCTTTAATGTTCACTTTGATCAAGTAAAACCGCCAGCTAATGTAGACGTATTTCTAGTAGCACCGAAAGGTCCAGGACATCTAGTACGTCGTACGTTTGCAGAAGGGGGAGCTGTTCCTGCATTATTTGCAGTATATCAAGATGCAACAGGAGTTGCGACTGAAAAGGCACTTTCATATGCAGATGGAATTGGGGCGACGAGAGCAGGTGTATTAGAAACAACGTTTAAAGAAGAAACAGAAACAGATTTATTCGGAGAGCAAGCTGTACTTTGCGGCGGAGTGACTGCACTTGTAAAAGCGGGATTTGAAACGCTAGTTGATGCTGGCTATCAACCTGAACTTGCATATTTTGAATGTTTACATGAACTGAAATTAATTGTTGACCTTATGTATGAAGGCGGACTTGAAAATATGAGATACTCAGTTTCAGATACAGCGCAGTGGGGTGACTTCGTATCAGGGCCACGTGTTGTTACTGAAGATACAAAGAAAGCGATGGGGGAAGTATTGGCAGAAATTCAAGATGGTACATTTGCAAGAGGCTGGATTACAGAGCATAAAGCAGGAAGACCAAATTTCCAGGCGACAAATGAGAAAGAAAATGAACATGAAATCGAAGTAGTTGGACGTAAATTACGTGAAATGATGCCTTTTGTACAGCCGCGAGTAAAGGTAGGGATTAAATAATATGAAGCAGATTTTGTTCATGGATACGACGCTTCGTGATGGCGAACAATCACCAGGAGTTAATTTAAATGAACAAGAGAAATTACAAATTGCGAGGCAACTAGAGAGACTTGGTATTAATGTAATGGAAGCTGGATTCGCAGCGGCTTCTGAAGGTGATTTTCAATCGGTAAAACGTATCGCAAATACCATTCAAAATGCTACTGTTATGAGTTTAGCTAGAGCAAAGGAAAGCGATATTCGAAGAGCATATGACGCAGTGAAAGGTGCTGTCTCTCCTCGATTACACGTATTTTTAGCTACGAGTGATATTCATATGAAATATAAGCTGTGTATGTCGAAAGAAGATGTATTAGATAGTATTCATCGCTCGGTTACACTTGGAAAATCATTATTTCCAACAGTGCAATTTTCAGCAGAAGATGCGACAAGAACATCGAGAGCATTTTTAGCTGAAGCAGTAGAAGTAGCGATTCGTGCAGGAGCGAATGTAATCAATATTCCTGATACAGTTGGATATACGAATCCAGAAGAATATTATTCTCTTTTTAAATACTTAAAAGAATCCGTTCCTTCGTATGAAAAAGCAATTTTCTCTTGTCATTGTCACGATGATCTTGGGATGGCAGTAGCGAACTCGTTAGCTGCAGTTGAAGGCGGAGCGTTACAAGTAGAAGGAACGATTAATGGAATTGGAGAAAGAGCAGGAAATGCAGCCTTAGAAGAAGTCGCAGTTGCTCTCCATATTAGAAAAGATTTCTATGAAGCAGAGTCCTCTATGACGTTAAAAGAAATTAAAGCGACAAGTACATTAGTAAGTCGTTTAACAGGTATGGTTGTACCGAAAAATAAAGCGATTGTTGGAGCAAATGCGTTCGCTCATGAATCAGGTATTCATCAAGATGGTGTTTTAAAAGAAGTGACGACATATGAAATTATTGAACCGGCGCTTATAGGTGAATCTCAAAATCTATTTGTACTTGGAAAACATTCTGGACGTCACGCATTTACGGAAAAAATGAAAGAATTAGGCTACGAATTTACAAACGAAGAACGAGATGCGGTGTTTGCAGCATTTAAAAAATTAGCTGATCGAAAAAAGGAAATTACAGAAGAAGATTTACGTGCGCTTATGCTTGGTGAAGCAGCATTTTCGGCACAACAATATAGCATTACGCAATTGCAAGTACACTTCGTATCAAATAGTACACAGTGTGCAACGGTTGTACTAAAAGATGAGGAAGGGAATATGTACGAAGATGCAGCAACTGGTTCTGGAAGTATTGAAGCAATCTATAATGCAATTCAAAGAATTTTAGGATTAGAATGTGACTTAGCGGATTATCGCATACAATCTATAACGCAAGGTCAAGATGCACTTGCACATGTTCATGTTGAATTAAAAGAAGGAACTCATCAAGTATCAGGTTTTGGTGTTGCGCAAGACGTATTAGAAGCATCGGCGAGAGCGTACGTTCATGCGGCGGGAAAATTAAAATCTTTTATTACTCTTGTGAAGTAACTGTTTGATAAGTAAGGGACTCGTCCCTTACTTATCAAAATGTATTTCTGAAAATTCAGATAAAAAGGAGTGTTTTACTTGGAAAAACGTATCGTTTGTTTAGCGGGTGATGGTGTTGGTCCGGAAGTTATGGAAAGCGCGAAGGAAGTATTGCATATGGTAGAGAGGTTATATGGACATCATTTTCATTTACAAGATGAGTACTTTGGCGGAGCTGCTATCGATTTAACTGGGCAACCATTACCACAGCGAACACTTGCCGCTTGTTTAGCGAGTGATGCGGTTTTACTTGGAGCGGTTGGTGGACCACGGTGGGATGATGCGAAAGAAAGGCCAGAGAAAGGATTATTAGCTTTAAGAAAAGGACTTGGTGTATTTGCAAATGTTCGCCCTGTAACAGTAGAAAGCGCAACTGCACATTTATCGCCATTAAAAAACGCAGATGAAATTGACTTCGTTGTCGTTCGTGAACTAACAGGTGGTATTTATTTCTCTTATCCAAAAGAAAGAACGGAAGAATCGGCAACTGATACACTTACGTACCATCGTCATGAAATTGAACGTATCGTGTCGTATGCTTTTCAATTAGCGAGTAAGAGAGAGAAAAAAGTAACGTCTATTGATAAAGCGAATGTTTTAGAATCTAGTAAACTGTGGAGAGCTGTTACGGAAGAAGTAGCTCTTCGTTATCCTGATGTTGAATTAGAGCACATTTTAGTAGATGCAGCTGCTATGGAGTTAATTCGGAATCCAGGACGTTTTGATGTAATTGTAACCGAAAATTTATTTGGTGACATTTTAAGTGACGAGGCCTCTGTATTGGCAGGGTCATTAGGAATGCTTCCATCAGCGAGTCATGCGGAAAACGGGCCGTCTTTATATGAACCTATTCACGGATCAGCACCAGATATTGCAGGGAAAAATAAAGCGAATCCAATTGCGATGATGCGTTCAGTTGCGATGATGCTCGGACAATCATTTGGATTAACGAGAGAAGGGTATGCAATTGAATCCGCAATATCTGCAGTTCTTAAATCTGGAAAATGTACAGCTGATATTGGGGGAGATGAGACGACAACTTCATTTACGAAGGCGGTTATTCAAGAAATGGAAGAGCAAGCGCTAGTAGGGAGAGGACGATAATGGGCAAAAGATTACTAGATAAGCTTTGGGAGAGACATGTAGTTGCAACGAATGAAAATGGATTGGATTTATTATATATCGATCTTCATCTCGTTCATGAAGTAACGTCACCGCAAGCCTTTGAAGGCTTGCGGCTGGCAAATCGAACTGTCCGCAGACCGGAATTAACGTTTGCAACGATGGATCATAATATTCCGACGATAGATGTTTGGAATATTACCGATCGTATTGCGAAGCAGCAATTGGATACACTTCGTGAGAACTGTAAACAATTTCAGGTGTCATTAGCTGATATTGGTGATGAAGAGCAAGGAATCGTTCACGTTATAGGACCAGAACTTGGACTCACGCAGCCAGGGAAAACGATTGTTTGTGGTGATAGTCATACAGCCACCCACGGTGCTTTCGGAGCGTTAGCATTTGGTATTGGTACGAGTGAAGTAGAACATGTATTAGCAACGCAAACGTTGTGGCAACGAAAGCCGAAAGCGATGGGAATTGAATTAAAAGGAAAGTTACCAAAAGGCGTTTATGCAAAGGATATTATTTTGCATCTCCTTTCAAAGTACGGTGTAGCAGTTGGAACTGGATATGTAATGGAATTTTACGGTGAGACGATTCATGCTATGGAAATGGAAGAGAGGATGACACTTTGCAATATGGCAATTGAAGGGGGAGCGAAAGCTGGCATCATTGCACCAGATGAGAAAACATTTTCTTATGTAAAAGGGCGTGAATATGCACCGAAAGACTATGAAATGTTTACGGGAAAATGGTCGGAGCTTTATACAGATTCAGATGCAATTTATGATTTACATATTTCGGTAAATGTTACGGGTTTAGCACCGTATGTCACTTGGGGAACAAATCCTAGTATGGGTGTTCGAATTGATGAAAAATTACCAGAAAAACATGATGAAAATGATGAAAGAGCATATTCGTATATGGGATTGAGTCCTGGACAAAGTACTTTTGAAATTCCAGTTCAGCATGTCTTCATTGGGTCTTGTACAAATTCTCGATTATCTGATTTGGAAATTGCAGCATCTGTTGTAAAAGGGAAAAAAGTGAAAGACGGTGTGCGAGCCCTCGTTGTGCCTGGTTCTAAAAGGATAAGAGAAGCAGCGATGCAAAAAGGATTACATCACATATTTGAAGAAGCGGGATTTGAATGGAGAGAGCCTGGATGTTCAATGTGTCTTGGAATGAATCCGGATCAAGTGCCTGAAGGGGAGCATTGTGCATCTACTTCAAATCGTAATTTTGAAGGAAGGCAAGGGAAAGGAGCACGAACACATTTAGTAAGCCCAGCTATGGCAGCAGCAGCTGCGTTATATGGTCATTTTGTTGATATTAGAAAGGAGAATTATGATGGAGCCATTTCGTATTCATAAAGGTACTGCTGCAGTACTTATGAATGATAACATTGATACAGATCAAATTATTCCGAAGCAATATTTAAAGAGAATTGAAAGGACGGGATTTGGAAAATATCTATTTGATGAGTGGCGTTACGATAATGAGCGCCATGAAAATCCTAATTTCCCTCTTAATGCGCAAGAACGGAAAGGAGCAAGTATATTAATTACGGGTGATAATTTTGGATGCGGTTCATCAAGAGAACATGCTCCGTGGGCGCTTGCTGATTATGGTTTTCGCGTTATTATCGCCGGGGGATTTGCAGATATTTTTTATATGAATTGCATGAAAAATGGTATGTTACCGATTGTAATGGATAAAGAAATGCGTGAACAACTTGCTAAAACGGATGCGAGAGAACAAATAGAAGTAGATTTAGAGAATGAGGTAATTACAACGAATACGCATAGGTTTCATTTTACAATCGAAAAAATGTGGAAAGAGAAATTATTAAATGGTCTAGATGAAATTAGCATTACGATGCAATACGAACGAGAAATTGGAGAGTATGAAAGAGAGATAGCCTTATATTAAGAAATAACGGAATATTAAAAAATCTGTTTACATTCAGAATTAACTGTTATATACTATGTGAAAATCAGAGGAGAAAGGGAGTAAGTATTATGAATATCGTGCAATCTATTAAAATGCTTACACAACTACATCATCATACATGAAACCCTTGAACCTAACGTGAAAACGTGTAGGCACAAGGGTTATTCCCGTTGTACCTACACTCTACTAAAGAGCCTTGTAGGTATTTTTTCTACAAGGCTCTTTTTATTTTCGGTTTAGGTGAATGGAATGAGCATACATTAGAGAGGGAAAGGTGTGTGAAATGAGATGGCAAAGTGGAAGCGCGCAAATCCGAATGGAACGAGGGATTACTTATTCGAAGAATGTACGTTAATTGAAGAAGTGGAACAAAAATTAAGACGGACCTTTTTAGGCAGAGGTTATGAAGAAATAAGGACACCTACAATTGAATTTTACGATGTTTTTGCATTTCAAAATAGGCCAATAGATGAAGAAAAGATGTATAAATTTTTTGATGAAAAAGGGCGGATTATCGTTTTACGCCCAGATATGACAATTCCTTTAGCAAGAGTAATAGGAACGCAGAGATGGGACACTCCTCTTAAAGTGACATATAGTGGAAATGTATTTCGGGCAAATGAGTCGCTTTCTGGAAAATATAATGAAATGGTACAAAGTGGTATTGAAATTATCGGGATTGATAATGTAAGAGCGGAAATTGAGTGTGTCATAAGCGTAATTCAAGCACTTCAAAAATTGAAGGTACAATCTTTTACAATTGAGATTGGGCAAGTGCAGTTATATAAATGTATTGTAAAAAAACTCTCCATTCATGATGAAGAAGAGAAGTTACTTAGAACATATATTGAGAGTAAAAATTATGCCGGTCTCTCAAATTTTATCGAAGAAAAAAAATTAGATCGGTGTGATGAAACAGTAAGATTACTTGAGAAACTACCAAGGTTATTCGGGAGTTTAGATGTTATTGAGGAAGCAGAAAAACTCGCCTCAAGTAATGAAATGAAAATGGCCATTGCAAGAGTGAAAGAAATATATGAAACAATTGAACAGTTAGGATATGGGCCTTACATATCAATTGATTTAGGTATGGTTCAACATTTGGATTATTATACGGGTGTTATTTTCAAAGGGTATATATATGAAATTGGAGAAGAGATTGTTAGTGGCGGAAGGTATGATGAATTAATTGGAAATTTTGGAGAGATGATGCCAGCGGTTGGGCTCGCGGTGCAAGTAAATCAAATAGTTAAGGCACTTCAAGAGCAGCAAGAACCATATAAACGAAAGAGAATAGATATTATGATTCATTATGGGTTAAATAGATTAGCAGAAGCGGAAAGGTTACGAAATTTACTTCAAAAGGACGGGAAGAATGCCCAGTTATCTTTATTCTCTAATTTAAACGATACTTTTCAATTTGCAAACAAGAATAAAATAATGACAGTCGTTGAGGCGAAGAGTGAATCACTAGTGGAATATGTATGGAGAGAGAAATGGATCATCCAGAAAGAAGGAGAGGCTTCATGCGTAACATTCAAATTGCGTTAACGAAAGGAAGATTAGAAAAGCATGTTATTCCACTGTTTGAGAAAATTGGAATTGATTGTTCGGAGCTCAAAGATAAAGGAAGAAAACTTGTGTTTAAAAGTAAAAACACAAACATTTCATTTATTTTAGTGAAAGCGGTAGATGTTGCTACTTATGTAGAACATGGCGTAGCTGATATTGGAGTCGTTGGAAAAGATATATTAATGGAATGTGAGAAAGATATATATGAGATGGTGGATTTAGGAGTAGGCGTGTGTAAATTTTGTGTCGCTTCTATTCCTACGTATAATCCGAAGAGTTATCGAAAAAAACGAATTGCTACGAAATATCCGCACATTACTTCTACATATTTTCATGATAAAGGGGAGGATGTAGAAATTATTAAAATAGAAGGATCTGTAGAGATTGCTCCACTTCTAGGGTTGGCAGATGCAATTGTGGATATTGTTGAAACAGGAAAAACATTACAAGAAAACGGGTTAATTGTATTTGAGGAAATGTGCTCTATATCAGCTCGAATGATTGTGAATAAGGCTGCATTGAAAACTAAAAAAGACGAAATATTCGGTATTATAAATATGATGGAACAAGAAATTTTGTCAGGAAAATAGGGGGACTTTAAATGGAGATAGTTTGTGAAGATTTCCAAGAGGTTTTATCGAAAATAAAATTGCTACGAGAAAGCGCTAATTTAATAGAAGAAACTGTTCAAAGAAGTGTAAGCGAAATTGTTCAAAACGTAAGGGAGAGTAAAGATAAAGCTGTATCGTTCTATACAAAAAAGTTTGATGGTGTAGAGATAAAAGATTTTCGTGTAAGTGCAGAAGAAATAAAACAAGCAAGTAAGTTTGTAGAACAAGCTTTTTTAGAAGCGTTAGAAGAGGCAAAGAAAAACATTGTCTCGTATCACGAAAAGCAAACAAGACAATCTATGTTCGATTGCGTGAGTGAAGGGGTAATTAGAGGACAGCTCATTCGGCCGTTAGAAAATGTAGGTGTATATGTGCCGGGCGGGACAGCTTCGTATCCTTCATCAGTATTAATGAATGTATTGCCAGCAAAACTCGCAGGAGTGAAAAAAATTGTAATGGTAACACCGCCGAGGCAAGGAGGAATTGATCCGCATATTTTAGCTGCTGCAAGTCTTGCAGGTGTAGATGAAATTTATATGGCCGGTGGTGCTCAAGCAATTGCTGCTCTAGCATATGGAACGGAATCGATTCCTAAAGTAGATAAAATAGTTGGACCTGGAAATTTATATGTTGCTCTAGCGAAGCGAGAAGTATATGGGATAGTCAATATCGATATGATTGCTGGACCATCAGAAATTGTAGTTATCGCAGATGAAACAGGAAATGCCGAATATATTGCTGCTGATTTATTATCACAAGCAGAGCATGATGAAAGAGCGACTGCTATTTGTATTACAACGAATGTACAGCTTGCTAAAGAAGTAGAAAGAGAAATAGAAAGACAGCTAGAGACGTTACCAAGAAGTGAAATAGCTCGTGAGTCAATAAAAAGAAATGGAGCAATTTTTATTGTCCCTTCTTTAGAAGAGGCGTTTCATTTATCAAATGAAATCGCTCCAGAACATTTAGAGTTACACATAAAAGAGCCAATGAATGCTCTAGCTTGTGTAAAGCATGCTGGATCAATTTTTCTTGGGCCATATGCACCTGAACCGCTCGGAGATTATTTGGCGGGGCCGAATCACGTATTACCGACAAGTGGAACAGCAAGGTTTTTCTCTCCGTTATCCGTCGATGATTTTGTAAAAAAATCAAGCTTCGTTTCTTATACGGAAGAAGCGTTAAGAAGTGTACAGCATCATATTGTAGAACTTGCAAATAAAGAAGGTTTACATGCACACGCAAGAGCGATCCAAATTAGGTTTAAGGAGGAAGAATAATGCGCCAATCTAGTCAAGTACGTGAGACGACTGAAACAAAGATTAAATTAAGTTTGCAGCTCGATGAAAGTACGAATGTTTCTGTGCAAACGGGAGTTGGTTTTTTTGATCATATGCTAACTTTATTTGCTAGGCATGGAAGATTCGGTTTGCAAGTTGAAGCTGAAGGTGATGTATTCGTTGATGCGCATCATACGGTTGAAGATGTTGGAATTGTACTCGGAACTTGCTTGAAAGAAGCATTGCAAAATAAAGAGGGCATTAACCGTTACGGCTCGGCGTATGTACCGATGGATGAATCTTTAGGATTTGTCGCGATTGATATAAGCGGGCGCTCATATATTGTATTTCAAGGTGAATTAACAAATCCGAAGCTTGGAGATTTTGACACAGAATTAACGGAAGAATTTTTTAGAGCAGTTGCCCATGCTGCAAATATTACGTTACATGCTCGCATTTTATACGGAAGCAATACACATCACAAAATTGAAGCTCTATTTAAAGCATTTGGTCGAGCGCTTAGAGAGGCAGTCGATAAAAATGCCAACATTACTGGTGTAAATTCAACGAAAGGGATGTTGTAATTGATTACTATTATAGATTATGGAATGGGGAATATTCGCAGTGTGGAACAAGCATTAAAATATATTAGAGCAGAGTACATCGTAACGGATGACAAAGAAGAAATATTGAGAAGTGATGGCGTTATTTTACCGGGAGTAGGTGCATTTCCGAAGGCGATGGACATTTTAGAAGAAAAAGATTTAGTATGTGTGCTAAAAGAAGTTGGAAGTTCAGGAAAACCACTTCTAGGTATTTGCTTAGGAATGCAGCTTTTATTTGAAAAAAGTGAGGAACTACAAGACTGTAACGGATTAAATTTATTGCCAGGTGTCATTAGAAAGTTAAAAGTTCCTTATAAAATTCCACATATTGGGTGGAATGAGTTGAAGAAAGATGGAGAAATACCGCTTTGGAATGGAGTAGAGGACGGTTCTTTCGTATATTATGTCCACTCTTATTATGCAGATTGTCCAAATGAAATTGTGTATGGGGCAAGTGAGTATGGAGTGCAAGTACCTGGTTTTGTAGCAAAAGGAAATATATTTGGCGCACAGTTTCATCCTGAAAAAAGTGGTGAAATTGGAATGCAAATGTTAAAAAATTTCAAAGGAGTGGTAGAAGCATGGAAATCTTCCCAGCTATCGATGTAAAAGAAGGGCGATGCGTAAGGCTGTATCAAGGAGAGTTTAGTAAAGAAACGGTGATGAATGAAGACCCAGTCGCACAAGCAATCATATTTGAAAAACTTGGAGCGAAAATACTACACGTTGTTGATTTAGATGGAGCAATTGCTGGGGAGTCAGTAAATTTACCTGTCATTGAAAAAATATGCAAGGCGGTACGTATTCCGGTGCAAGTTGGAGGAGGAGTTCGGTCACTCGCGGCAGTGGAGAAGTTGTTGTCAGTAGGTGTAGAAAAAGTGATATTAGGAACGGCTGCCCTTTACGATAAATCATTTTTAGAAGAAGCGGTTCGTCTATATAAGGAGAAAATCATAGTTGGAATTGATGCGAAAAATGGTTTCGTAGCAACAAGGGGCTGGCTCGATGTGTCTGAAATTTCGTACATCGATTTAGCGAAGCAAATAGAAAGCTTAGGTGTCCAAACGATTGTGTTTACGGACATTTCAAAAGATGGGACGCTTGCAGGACCAAATTTTGAGCAATTAGAGTTACTACAAAAAAGTGTGGGCATTCGTGTAATTGCATCTGGAGGTGTCGCATCTATTCAAGATGTAAAAAAATTAAATGATATGAATATATATGGCGTCATAATTGGAAAGGCACTTTACGAGAAAACGATTGATTTAGAAGAAGTGTTACAGGTAACAAAGCTATGTTAGCGAAACGAATTATTCCATGTCTAGATGTAAAAGCAGGGCGGGTCGTAAAGGGTGTAAATTTTATAGGGTTACAAGACGTCGGTGATCCTGTTGAAATAGCCGCATTATATAATGATGCGGGAGCAGATGAAATCGTATTTTTAGATATTACTGCGACGCATGAAGGGCGAAAAACGATTATAGATGTTGTAGAAAAAACTGCTTCAAAAGTATTCATTCCTCTCACAGTTGGCGGGGGGATTTCAAATGTGAGAGGAATGTACAATTTACTAAGAGCTGGAGCGGATAAAGTTTCAATAAACTCAGCGGCAGTGAGAAATCCGAAGTTAATCCAGGAAGGTGCAGAACATTTTGGCTCACAATGTATTGTCGTAGCAATTGATGCTAGAAAAGTAGCAGAAGATAAATGGAATGTATACGTAAATGGCGGAAGACTTAATACAGGGATGGATGCAATCGAATGGGCGAGACGCGTTGCCCAGCTCGGAGCAGGAGAAATTTTGTTGACGAGTATGGATGCAGATGGAACGAAAAACGGATATGATCTTCGTTTAACAGAAGCAATTTCAAACAGCGTTTCTGTCCCAGTAATCGCATCAGGTGGATGTGGTCATGTGGATCACATTATAGAAGTATTTCAAAAGACAACAGTTGATGCAGCATTAGCAGCATCAATCTTTCATTATGGTGAAGCGACTGTACAGGATGTAAAGCGAAAATTAAGAGAAGCAAACGTTGAGGTGCGGTTATGAAACCTAACTTTGCAAAAGGGTTGATACCAGCTGTTGTTATCGAGGAAGATACGAAAGAAGTTTTAATGTTAGCTTATATGAATGAAGAAGCGTATGACAAGACGCTGGAAACGAAAAGAACATGGTTTTATTCCCGTTCGAGACAATCGTTATGGAATAAAGGAGGTACATCGGGAAATATCCAATATGTGCAATCACTTTATTTAGACTGTGATCAAGATTCAATCGTTGTTGTCGTAAAGCAAGTAGGGCCTGCTTGCCATACGGGAGAAAAAACGTGTTTTCACTATAAAATTATATAGGGGGATACATATGGAAGATATTCTTAAGTTATTATTTGAAACAATTGAAGAACGAAAGAAAAATCCACTTTCTGAATCATATACGAATTATTTATTTTCAAAAGGTGAAGATAAAATTTTAAAGAAAATTGGTGAGGAGTGCACAGAAGTAATTATCGCGTCTAAAAATAATGATAAAGAAGAACTAGTGAAAGAAATGGTTGATGTATTTTATCACTGTTTTGTTTTATTAGCTGAAAAAAATATATCATTAGAAGATGTTATGAAGGAAGTGAAAGAACGAAACGGAAAGCTTTCGAGAGTAGGGGACAGAAGAGAAATAGATACATTATAGGGGGGATATGTATGAAAGTGGACTATCATATTCATTTAGAAGAAGGACCGTATTCAATAGGTTGGCTTGCTAAAATAAATGAAGCACTACAATATTATGAACCGCTTAAAGAAGAAAAACATTCTATGGAGTGGCTTATAAAAACGCAAGAACGTTTGCAAAAACGTGTGAAGGAAGGGCCGTTTACAGCAAAATGGATTGATTTATATTTAGAAGAAGCTTTACGAAAAGGTATAAAAGAAGTTGGTATTGTTGATCATTTATATCGTTTTCGCGAGGCGCAAGGATATTATGAGAAATATGTAGATATTAGTCATTCAAAGCTTGGTCGTTTACAGAAGGAATGGTTAGATCAAGTAAGAGTAACGTCTATTTCTGAATTTACAAAGGCGATTGAAGATGCAAAAGAGCGATGGAGTAAACGGGGGATAACGCTTAAGCTTGGAATTGAAGCAGATTATTTTATCGGCGGGGAACAAGAGTTAAAAGGTTTGCTAGCACTAGGAGACTTTGATTATGTAATCGGTTCGGTCCATTTTATAGATGGATGGGGATTTGATAATCCAGATACGAAAGAGTATTTTGATACGCATGAGTTACATACTTTATATCACACGTTTTTCGCTACAGTTGAAAGTGCCGTTCGTTCTGAGCTCTTTGATATAATAGCTCATCTTGATAACATAAAAGTATTTAATTACCGGTTAGATGAGAATAAACAGCTTTCTTATTATAAGGAAATTGCTCGTGCGTTAGTAGAAACAAATACCGCAACAGAAATAAATGCGGGATTGTACTATCGCTATCCTGTGCGCGAAATGTGTCCAAGTCCGCTTTATTTGCAAGTATTAGCTAAGTATGGAGTTCCGATTACTCTATCCTCAGATGCTCATTATCCGAATGATTTAGGAAAGTATGTGGAAGAGAATATAAAGACATTACGCAATCATGATATTTCTCACATAGCTACATTTACGAAACGAGTAAGAACGATGAGATTGCTTGAAGAAGAAGTAACAATTTCAAAATAAAACACGATTTTTTGATGAAAACGACCCTTTTTGTTCAAAATAAGAAAGAATGAAAAGGAGGGTGGAAAATGGCGAAACAACAAAATAAACAAAACGTACAAGCGGCAGATCAAGCGTATACTTCTGAAACGAATAATACAGCTAACTCAGTTATCGAGGAACAAATTAGTGATACAGTTGCAGAAGGAACAATCGATGCAAAGCTTGGGCAAGAATCGCAAGAGAAAGCGTAAGAAGAGGGGAGAGATGAATCTCCTCTTTTCTTATGGGTAAAAAAGTGTCGATTTTCAAAACTATAATCAAATTCCTTGGTTTTTACATGTGGATTTCTTACAATGAAATATAAGAGATATTTTATTTTGTATAGAAGAGGTGTTAGTAGTGGCGAAAATATTAGTTGCAGGGAAAATTCCAGAAATCGGATTAGAACTATTAAAGGATCATGATGTAGAAATGTACGATAAAGAAGAGTTAATTTCTTTAGATGAATTAACAGAGCGTGTAAAAGATAAAGATGCATTGTTAAGCTTACTTTCTACAAAGGTGACGAAAGAAGTTATTGATGCGGCACCTCATTTAAAGATTGTTGCAAACTACGGTGCTGGTTACGACAATATTGATTTTACGTATGCAGGAGAAAAAGGAATTGTAGTATCGAATACACCGAAAGTATCAACTGAAGCGACAGCAGAATTAACATTTGCACTTCTTTTAGCAGCGGCACGTAGAATTCCTGAAGGGGATACGTTATGTCGTACAACTGGATTTAACGGCTGGGCACCATTATTTTTCTTGGGCCGCGAAGTGCACGGTAAGACAATTGGAATTATTGGCCTTGGAGAAATAGGGAAGGCAGTTGCAAAGCGTGCGAAAGCATTTGGAATGGATATTTTATATACAGGGCCAAATCGTAAGCCTGAAGCTGAAAGTGAACTGGGAGCAACATATGTAACATTGGAAGAATTATTACAAACAGCGGACTTTATTACAATTAACTGTGCTTATACTCCGAAATTACATCATATGATTGATGAAGAACAGTTTAAAATGATGAAGAAAACAGCATATATTATAAATGCTTCACGTGGACCAATTATGCATGAATTTGCACTTGCTCATGCACTAAAAACGAATGAAATTGAAGGTGCAGCTCTTGATGTATTTGAATTTGAACCGAAAATTACAGAAGAGCTAAAAGGATTAAAGAATGTGGTACTTGCACCTCACGTAGGGAATGCAACGTTTGAAACGCGTGATGCGATGGCTGAAATGGCAGTAAGAAATATTTTAGCTGTATTAAACGGTGAAGAACCTGTAACACCTGTAAATCAAAAAGTATTGGTTACAAAATAAAAAGAAACCTTCCAATTTGAACTGTACCCCGAATCATGGACACTTAAAAAAAGCCCCATGATTCGGGGTTTT
>NZ_JBFPJI010000476.1:0-1820 GCF_040838205.1 Bacillus sp. S4 | reverse complement strand
ATATAGACAAAGCCAAAGAATAAACATAATGGACTATAGAACCAAGTGTCGTATCTAGCAAACTGAGAATGTTTAATTTTCTTGAAAAATCCAACGAACTTAAAATCACCAATTGCCCTAATAATGAAAACTAAAGCACAGACAATACTTCCAATTTTAGATAAACTATTTGCTTGGAACCCCCGCAAATAACCTACTTGAACAACAATAATGACACTAGCTAATAGAATAAGAATGGCTACGAATAATGTTCCCCCTATTCTCGGAGTAAAAGCAGGCTTATGTTCTCCCTCTTTTACTGGGAGTACAGCGGCAGAACCCCATCGACCTCCAAAAGCCCAATAAATATGCAAAAAACTGATAAACCACAGAAGCCCTACAGCTACTACTATTAATAGTAATTTCATTTATTCGCCCCCAATTTCGTAACTTCAAAGATAACATACACTACCGTATGTTATAGTGAAAATTTTGTCCCTTCAGGTTTTATAACCATATTAGGGACATTTATTATCGAATAATCAATTATGTCTCAGCATAATTCCGTGACATCCGCCGGAGGCTTTAACTTCTTTCAGTGGATGTTTGGACACCCGCTGAAAGAAGTTAAAAGCTCAACCATTTTATCAATATCAAAATTAGGATTTGCTTCAAACCTTGTCATCCACCCTACATACGTTAAATAGGCAAGTCTCGCCCGATCAATTGATTCAGTTTCGTCTATGCCCATTTTTTGATACAATTTTGCAACACAAGAAATTCTTTGTTCTTCTATATCTACTAAACGTGTTGCCACAACAGGATCGTATTTAGCCCAAGCATAAATACCATTCTCAATTTTTTTATCTCGATTAAAACTAATCTGTATTAGCTGTTCTAAAGAGGCATCCTGTTGCTCCATACTTTGAACAATCAGCTTTGTTGCATGTACTTCCCAAAAGTCGAGCATAGAATCTAAAAGCTCTTGATGGTCACGAAAATAGTGATAGAAGCTTCCTTTGCTTATTTTTAGCAATCGAGCAAGTGCTTCAATGCGAACTTTATGTATACCTTCATTAGCTAATTGTTGTAATCCTACTTTTATCCAGTCTTCCCTCGTTAATTGCATATCATCTCTCCAATAAAATACGGTAGCGTATGTTTTACGTTAGATTACTACTATTCTCATTTTTTGTCAATTATTCATTCTGTTTATTTTTATGAACTTTATTTTGTTGTTAATTGTAATATTGATCGTCATCACCCTTGATAAAATACAAGCACATACAAGTTCCAATTAAGTGACCTTAGCTCATTCTTTTTAATAGGAACTGATGGAGGCCTTCTTAAACGGCCGATTAAAGTACAAAGTTTAGATGTTTCACCAGCAGAGCGTATTGACATTATTATTGATTTTTCAAGGTTTGAAGGAAAAAAAGTAGTTTTACAAAATGGAATTGATTTAGATAATCCAACTGGTGAGATAATGGAGTTCCAAGTAACGAAACCATTATCCTGCCCAGATAAAAGTAAAATCCCGTGCATTTTAAGTAACATTGACTTTATTCCATTAGAAAAAGTAAACGTAAAAAAAGTAAGACGATTAACATTAAATGACTCAGAGGATGAATTTGATCGTCTCATGCTTTTATTAGATAATAAAGAATGGGCCGATCCAGTGACAGAAACACCTTTATTTAATTCTGTTGAAATATGGGAGTTATTGAGACTCCCACGACTAAAGTCGCAAGCCCGAATCCTTACGGATTTACGGGTGGGATTCTTGAATGACTAAGCGTTCGCAATCCATTTCTGTTTTGAACAGCCTTCAAGATAAGGGC
>NZ_JBFPJI010000475.1:0-1828 GCF_040838205.1 Bacillus sp. S4 | reverse complement strand
GATCAAGTAGCCTAATGAAATAACCGTGTCTAACTTTTAGGGGTCACTTCAGAATAGGATGCTCTTTTTCTGTTTAGTGTTTATGTGGATTTTTTCGGGCGGATTAACAAAATCATTGATTTTGTTGTATGGTACCTTTTTTATAATAGAAGTTCTGAGTCCCACCAAGGCAGGTTTTCTAGTTTTTTAATAATTTCTTGCGGGAAACGATAGCGGATTGGTTTTGCAAGGTTACCGGCCACAATTGCATATGGAACAGTATATGCAAGGGGAAGGAAGATGAATATACTTGTATGAAACAAAAATATACAAGTAGAATCGTAACTACTTCATGCTAAAATGGATGGAAGGGAGTGGAAAATATGAGACATAAAATGGGACTATATAATGAGCCTTTTCAATCTATTTATTCGGGTAAAAAAGTATTTGAAGTTAGATTGTATGATAAAAAGCGTCAACAAATAAAACATGGTGATGAAATTGTATTTACCAACCTTATGACGGCAGAAACAATTATTGTAAAGGTAACAGAGGTAAAGCGATACGAGAGTTTTAAGGAAATGTACGAACAAATTGATAAAAAATTATTTGACCGTGAAAATGTTAGCTTAGAGGAAATGTTAGAAAGTACATACAAAATCTATACGAAAGAACAAGAAAAAGAATGGGGAACAGTTGCGATTGGTGTTGAGGTAATAAAGTGAGAAGAAATCGCGGTGCAGCTATTATTGTACAGGACGGTAAAATCGCTCTTATAAAACGTGTTCGAGAAGGTGAGATGTATTTTGTTTTTCCAGGCGGGGGAATTGAAGAAGGAGAAACACCTGAAGAAGCAACGAAGCGAGAGATTTATGAAGAATTAGGGGTACATATACAAGTGGAGCATCTGATTGCAAAGGTGAAGTATAAAGGTACGGAGTATTATTATAATGCCCATATTATAGGTGGAGTTTTCGGAAGTGGTAAAGGCGAGGAGTTCGAGTTGAAAGATAGAGGGAGTTATATTCCTTTATGGATGCCGATAAATGAGTTGCCAAATGTAAATATAAAACCGTATGATGTGGCCCAAAGTGTATTCGATTATTATAGGAAATAAGGTCTGACAACATACAAAAAAAACCATTGACATAGCCTTCTGATTTAAGTATTGTATTCGAGTATGTTTATAATCAGGAGGTTTATATGAGCAATCAAACTACTACACATCATGTGAAAATGACAACAGCAGATCCATCTGGAATTGGTCTATTTGGATTAGCGATGGTAACACTTGTAGCATCATCTCAAAAGTTAGGCTTAACAGATGGCGTTTCACTTGTATTACCATGGGCAATCTTTTTAGGAGGATTTGCACAAATCTTTGCATGCATTCACGATGCAAAGCATAACAATACGTTCGGCACAACAGCATTTGGTGCGTACGGCCTATTTTGGTTAGGTGTTGGAATGACTTGGTTAATTCAACTTGGAGTATTTGGCGAAAAATTAGCCCAAACTGCAGATTCAAAACAGCTTGGGGTAGCCTTTATCGGATACTTGATTTTCACGATCTTTATGACAATTGGTGCAATGGAAACACATAAAGTATTATTTATGATTTTCGTCCTTATTGATTTCTTATTTATCGGTCTTTCATTAAGTACTTTAGGTGTTATGCCGCACGCAATGCATAATTTAGCAGCGTATTCTGAACTATGTATTTCATTATTATCTTTCTATGGTTCAGCAGCAGCTGTGTTAAATACACACTTCGAAAAAGTTGTATTACCAGTTGGAAAACCATTTGGTATTTTTAAAAAGTAATAAAAAGGAACAGATGATTGTATAG
>NZ_JBFPJI010000474.1:0-1838 GCF_040838205.1 Bacillus sp. S4 | reverse complement strand
GCAATAAGCTTTTTTAATGTTTTCTATATAATAAACCAAGGTAGAATTGCCAGTCCAGAAGTTACAATTGCTGTAGCAAATATTAAAAAGATAGCTTGTTTGTTTTGTTTCATGTTACATTCTCCTCTACATATCAATTGCATGCTATACGTTCATGTAATACTCAGCGGGAGATGGATCATCCCCACTGATTAAAGTCTCACTTTATATTTTTAGTATAACGAATGGAAAGGATTGGAACGATTGATAAAGGTGACATGAAGATTACATTGTTGTAATGAAAAA
Organism: Bacillus sp. S4; assembly: GCF_040838205.1. Classification (NCBI taxonomy): domain Bacteria; kingdom Bacillati; phylum Bacillota; class Bacilli; order Caryophanales; family Bacillaceae; genus Bacillus; species Bacillus sp. S4. The sequence continues at coordinate 1,553 of NZ_JBFPJI010000474.1, read as the reverse complement.
AGCATCTTAATTAATAAGAAGATGCTTTTGAAAAATTATATTAAAATGTTAATTATTTAAGAATAAAACCATATGCTCCTCGTCCCAATATTGGCCATTATGTTTTAAGGACCGTTCTTGCACACCGTAAGTTTGGAAGCCGAGGGACTCATATAATTTTTTTGCAGCAGTGTTATCAGCAACAACATCAAGCATGAGCTGTTCTACATGTAATTTATCGGCATTTTCAATAATCGCTTTAATTAAAGCTCGTCCTGCACCGAGACCACGCGCTTTTGGAGAAACAAAAACGGAGCCGATTTTTGCTTTATGCTCTTGCTTAATAAATGGCTTTGTTTCTAGAGTAGCAATACCGACTAAATCATTATCTTTGAAGACACCTAGAGTATACTTATCCGGATTGCTTAATCGCTTTGCCATAGCAGCGACAGGGTTTTCATGTTTAAGAACATCTTCATAAGAAGAGCTAAAAGCCTCAGGGTTTTTCGTTAAACCTTCCATACAAACTTTCAAATAAATTTCTGCGTCCTCTGTTGTTAATAAGCGAATTTCCATAGTTGTAACCTCCTAGATTGATTCAAATTTAATTCATTAACTTTGTAAGATTAAGTTTAGTTAAATGTATTCTGTGACTATTCTTTCTTAATTTGTAAAAGAATGAAGAGATTATGCTACTATGTTTTTATTTTATTTATGTAATGAAATTATATATTAACTTCATTAACTATTCAAGGATTTAATATATTACATTTTTATAACTAAAATTCCCGCTTTGTAAAGGAGTCATCTTTATCCCACTATTCGTGGGAGTCGGGTTGCCCGTAAAAGCCCGATTGGTTTGGGCTAATAATCAGTGGGGAGGGAAAAACCCTCCACTGATTAAATTTTCACTTTCTTTTACATAGTCAATCGTTTATTTTGTAGCCATCGATTCGTTCTGGATGTGTATAAATATTGCAAGATCCATTTCGAATAAATCCTACTACGGTAATACCTAAATCATGGGCGAGTTGTAGAGCTAGTTTAGTTGGAGCTGATTTAGATAGAACAATTTCGCAACCTATTTTTGAAACCTTTAACAAAATTTCAGATGAGATGCGTCCGCTAAACGCAATGATTTTCCCTTGAACGGATATATTGTTTCGTAAACAATGACCGTATATTTTATCTAGCGCATTATGTCTTCCGATATCCATTCGTGCTAAAAGAATGTTTTTTCGATCACATAGAGCGGTATTATGCACACCACCCGTTTGGCGAAATGTAGTTGAAGATTGTTGTAAGGAAGTCATTAGGTAAAAACATTCTTCCGGAGTAATAGTTATATGTATATCATGTAACTTCTTTGCTTTTGCTGCATCGTTGACGAAAACAAAACCTTGTCTACTTTTCCCGCAACAAGAAGTTACGTACCGTTTATTATATAAAGTTTGATAGAGCGGATTAATTTTTGATGATTTTACATGGACAATTCCGTTTTCTTTTTGGATCCATAATTCTTCAATATCTTTATAAGAAGAAATAATTCCTTCAGAAATTAAAAAACCGATTAC
>NZ_JBFPJI010000473.1:0-1840 GCF_040838205.1 Bacillus sp. S4 | reverse complement strand
CTAAAAGGGGTTTAAATGATGGGGAACTTTCAAAGTAATTTTCAAACGGCTACACAAATCGCCACTCAAATGAGAAATGCCTCGGATACAATCCAAAGTGCGACAAATCGTTCTATAACAAAGGCGAGCCGTACTACACTATCTGTTAATGCCCAGGCGCAAAAAACGAATCAACAAATGCTAGATTTGACTAGACAATTTTGTGGGGCCTTTCAACAAGCGATTGATAATATTCATTCTACAGCTAAGGAGTTTGAAAGAATGGATAATGAACTACAAAATACATTTCGCTAATGTGACAACCTACGGTAAAGAGAGAAGATGTACATTTAAAAGATGTCAAAGTTGAGGATATTACTTATTCTAAGAGAACTAGAGAAGAAGCTGCACAACTTCGGAGGGAATTTGATAGAAGTGTGAGAAAAGAGTTTCTTAAAACCTTAGTTAATGACCCTGATAAGATTATTGAACTCAAGAATGCTGGTATAGCAGATGCAGATATCGAATTAATGAAAAGAGGAAAACCTCCAATAGGATGGCAAGTGCATCATGATCTTCCCTTAGATGATGGTGGAACAAATACATTTGAAAATTTAACTTTGATACAAAATCATCCATATCATAAGGTTATAACTAATACACAACGTACGCTAACCAAAGGATTACAACCAGGTGACAGTGTAGACATAAGTTGGCCTATCCCAAAACACAACATCTATCCTAAAGGGGAATAAATAAATTTAGAAAGAGGTTTTTATATGTGGAAAGATCTAATTTTAGAAATCAAAGATATACTGGAAAGTGTTAATTATAAGCTGAATACACCTGCAACGGATACTGAAGTTCAGAGATTAAGAGAACATGCAAAAGAAAAATTAAATGTTGATTTACCAAGTGAATACGTAGAGTTTCTTAAAACTGTAAATAGTTTGGATTTTGATGGATTGGTCCTTTACGGAGTTGATTCTTTTTTACTAGAAACAGAAAAGGGTGAACAAATTTGTGGATTCATAGAAACGAATGAGATTTGGTATGAAAATGAATTTCAAAAAGAGTATCTTTTCTTTGGAGATTCAAATATTGCATGGTTCTGTAAAAATTTATCTGAAGGTACTTATCATGAACTGGATAAACCGTCTGGTACAGTGATGAACACGTATGATGATGTTAAAACAATGCTTGAGGAAGCATTAAAAATAACACTTCTCTAATACATGGATGAAAATTAACATAAGGAATTTATGTAGTATTCACTCATCTGAAAAGTACCTATGTAAAATGAACGATTATGTGACTACTGAAACGCTAAATATAGGTAAGCATAGTCCAGAGTATGTTATAGAAGTATACAGAGTGTTAAGTGGAGTTAAACGCTTTGGTGGGTACTTAAGCAGATTCAGTTGCTGCCTTGCCTAATATAAGAGAAAAGTTATTGGACGGAAATTAACTTAAATAATCTTAGATGCTTACTAGTTAAATTCTAAAGGAGTAAAAAGGCATGAAAATTTGGCAATTAAAAAGCTCGACTGATGATTATGAAACCTTTCAATTATTGAACTATGAAGAGGATAAAAAATATTTTAAAACTAGTTTTAATTCTATGGTGAGTTTGTCAGATTCATGGACGCCTAAGTTTATTGAGGTAACAGATGAAGGAAAGTTAAGTGATTCTCCTATATTTTGGGGAAAGTCTGGTGTACAAATAATTAGCGAAAAAGCCAAGGATGTTTTAGAACCTATAGTAGGAGATAATATTGAATTTTTACCATTAATTCATAAAGAAACACACGAAAAATACTATGCCATGCATGTTTTAAGGGTGTTGGAAGCACTTGATACT
>NZ_JBFPJI010000472.1:0-1853 GCF_040838205.1 Bacillus sp. S4 | reverse complement strand
TATAAAGAGTTAAAAGAAAAAGGAATCACAAATATTAAAAACGTTGCTTTTGTGTCTGTTCAAGAAACGGATGGATCTTTTGCGATTAGTTTAAAAGAATGAAAAAATCCCCTTACTTGTTCAAGGGGATTTTCTTCACTATATAGCTTCTTTCTTTCCTGCCAAGTTTAATGGAACAGGATGTTTCATACGATTCATTGTAAATACAATGATTGCTGTCAATATTTCCGCTACTGGCATAACGAGCCAAATTCCATTTACACCAAATAATTTCGGCATAATCCATAACAATGGAATAATAAATAGTAAACCACGGCTCAAAATAATAAGAACTGATTTTGTCGTTTGTCGCACTGATTGGAAATACTCTCCATACACAATGTTATAGCCTAAAAATACATATTGTATAAAGAATAAACTAATACCCGTTAACGTTAACTCCAATAGTTCTGGGGATTGAACATCAAACAAACCAATTATATATTTCCCGAAGAATAAACCGACAACAATTGCTACGCCTCCGAGTACAACTGCAGTTTTTACAGCTAACCGTAATCCTTCACGCAGTCTTTCTGGTAAATTTGCACCATAGTGGAAACTAGCAATAGGTTGTAATGCGGCTCCAACACCGAAGAATAATAGTAATGTCATTGCATGAATACTATTGACCATCGCATAAGAAGCGACACCTACTTCTCCTGCATATTGAACAAAAGCGATATTAAAACCAACCGTTACAATCGCTACTGTAATCTCAGTTGTAAAACTTGGGAAACCAATCACCATAATTTGTTTAACCGTATCCCATTCAAAATGGAATTTCGTCCACTTTAAAACACTACTTTTTCTAAAGAAGTGAGTTAATAATACAAGGAAACCAATTGCCGCCGAAAGAATAGTTGCTGAGGCAGCACCTGTTACGCCCCATCCAAAGATAAAGATAAAGATATAGTCAAAGATAATATTCAATACAGCTGTTACGACAAGGCCTGCCATTGCTAAATTAGGATTTCCATCGTTACGTATAAATGTGCTTAAAATATTTTCTAAAACGTATATCATTCCAAATGTTAATAACACTTGTAAATAGTCTAACGCATATGGCAAAATCACTTCATTTGCACCGAATAGATATGCTATATCTTCTATTCTCCATAAGCAAATAGCCGCTAAAACACCTACGATAATAACTGCCACTGTCATAGATTGAGTAAAAATAGACCTTGCTCTTTCCAGTTTATTTTCCCCTAGTGCAATGGAATATAACGTTGCTCCGCCCATTCCAATCCATAATGAAATAGAAAAGAAAATTGAAAACGCTGGAATAGCTACGTTTACTCCAGCCAAACCGTTCGCTCCAACTCCTCTACTAATCATGACCGCATCAATCACAATATTAACCGACATTAATACCATCCCAAGAACAGCTGGTATTAAATAAGTGATAAATAAACTTTTAATAGGTTTTTCTCTTAATTTTTCTGTTGTTTCCATCATATAAATGCTCCTTTTTCAATGCTCTGTTCACAGTTTAAACCTTCAAGTTACTTGAAGGTCAATAGAGAATCGAAAAATATATAAGCCTATTTTTTAACAACAGGTATTTGAATTTCCGTTACTTGCTCTTTCGGATTTTCTGTTACAGACCAATCAATTAACGCAAGCTCAAGCGCATCTCCGCATACTTCGTATCCTTCGTTATCAATGTGATTTAATAATTTCGTATACGTTGCATCTGTTTCTTCATATGGTCCATGGTGATAAGAACAAGCAAATATTCCTTCTTTTATTTCATCTGAAGTATGCAATTGAAAAGGCATGTAATCCAATAAAATAAACACACTGTTATATGC
>NZ_JBFPJI010000471.1:0-1860 GCF_040838205.1 Bacillus sp. S4 | reverse complement strand
ATTAAATGATTTGTATCAAGAAATACAGACGCAACATGTTATAAACGTTGAAGAGTTAAATAAGAATAGGATGTTTTTTGTTTGTATAGGATAAGCAAAATATTGAAGTCCAGCCATGGTATAATTCGATAATTTTTTTGTGAAAGAAGATGTAAAAGCCTCCGTAGGTCGTACTGATGCAAAACATTATAAAAGCTGCTACGTATTTAACAAGTAGTTTTTTGTATTTCATCCTTCGTTTTATGTAACTGGTTCCATATATTTGACGCTCCGTCTTGTAAGTGCTTACATAACGGGTAATATCCTATACAATGAAGTTGTTAAATCGAATGAGGTGGCGAAAATGAAAATGAAAAAAGCATATTTAGCGAATAGCATTGAAATAGAAAGAGGAGGAGAGATGGTATGAAAAAATCATCGGTTAATCCATGGCTTGTTGTCCTTGGAACAGTCATAGTACAAATGGGGCTTGGAACGATATATACATGGAGTTTATTCAATCAGCCCTTAGTGAGTAAATACGGTTGGAGTCTTAACGCTGTTGCTATAACTTTCTCAATTACTAGTCTTTCTTTAGCATTTTCAACTTTGTTTGCAAGTAAATTGCAAGAAAAATGGGGACTTCGTAAACTTATTATGATAGCTGGACTAGCGTTAGGACTTGGATTAATACTTAGTTCACAAGCTTCCTCATTATTAATGCTTTATGTACTAGCAGGAGTTGTTGTAGGTTACGCAGATGGTACAGCATATATTACTTCACTATCCAATTTAATAAAGTGGTTTCCAGAGCGTAAAGGTTTAATCGCCGGTATATCTGTCTCTGCATATGGTACAGGTAGCCTAATATTTAAATACATAAACGCAATGTTGATTGATTCAGTTGGTGTATCGCAAGCGTTTATATACTGGGGTTTAATTGTTACAGCTATGATCGTGATTGGCGCTTGTTTAATCCATCAAGCTGCTGATCAAGGTGCAGTTCAGGAAACAAAAACTAAAGAATATACAACAAAAGAAATGTTAGGCACAAAACAAGTATACTTATTATTTAGTATGTTATTTACATCATGTATGAGTGGCTTATACTTAATTGGCATGGTAAAAGACATCGGTGTTCAACTTGTAGGGCTTAGCGCAGCAACAGCAGCTAATGCGGTGGCTATGGTTGCAATCTTCAATACATTGGGTCGTATCATTCTGGGACCGTTATCAGATAAAATCGGCCGTTTAAAAATCGTTACTGGTACTTTTGTTGCTATGGCGACTTCAGTCTTGGTTCTAAGTTTCGTAGATTTAAATTATGGTATCTACTTCGTCTGTGTAGCAAGTGTAGCGTTTTGCTTTGGTGGAAATATCACTATTTTCCCAGCTATTGTTGGTGATTTCTTCGGTATGAAAAACCATAGTAAGAACTACGGAATTGTGTATCAAGGATTTGGATTTGGAGCGCTTGCAGGTTCCTTTATCGGTGCACTTCTAGGTGGATTCAAACCAACTTTCATGGTGATCGGCGTATTATGTGTCGTGTCATTTATTATCTCAATTTTAATCCAAGTGCCTAAGCAGAAAAAAGAAAAAGAAGAAGAATATAGCAGCGTAGCATAAGGGTTTAAATCTTCTATTACACTACTGTAACTAAAAAGTACCCTATTAAATAGGGTACTTTTTTTCGATACATAATAAAATTACGAAAGGGAAGTGGATGCCGAACCACTTTCCTTTTTTCTTTATGAACTATTTTTAATTGTTTTTCTCTACTCAGCCTTTATAATTTACATAATTTTACTGATGGAAGGGCCAGTGAAGCACCTAATTGGAGTATATTGGAATACTATTGAGTGATGCATAATATATGAG
>NZ_JBFPJI010000470.1:0-1863 GCF_040838205.1 Bacillus sp. S4 | reverse complement strand
TTCTTTCAAATTATCCCCTCTTTTTCGTTTTAAATTTAGTTTTTTAAAATGTAAATAATTCTAAAAATATCACGATGTAACTTAATCATAACACGAAACGCATTTAAGTAACATATTTTTTTAGAAAATTTGATTCTGGTATATTTTTTGCATATAATTTTCTTATTATGAAAAAAGGAAGTGTATTATATGGTTGATATCTTTAGCAGATTCCTTGAAGTAACGAATAATATTTTGTGGTCATATATTCTTATTGCAATGCTAATCGGCTTCGGTCTTTATTTCTCTTTCAAATTAAAATTTGTCCAAATTACTCATTTCGGTGAAATGGTCAGTTTAATTAGTAAAGGGTTCAATCGAAAAGAAAAGAAAAAAGATAGCGTCTCTCCATTCCAAGCATTTTGCTTAAGTGCAGCTGCACGTATTGGTATCGGGAACTTAGCTGGTGTAGCACTAGCAATTTCAATGGGCGGGCCTGGCGCAATATTTTGGATGTGGTTTATCGCTATTCTTGGGGCAGCTACTAGTTTTGTAGAATGTACGCTCGCGCAAATTTATAAAGTAAAAGATGGAAGCAGATTCCGTGGTGGACCAGCATATTATATGGAAAAAGGGTTAAACAAACGCTGGATGGGCATTTGGTTTTCACTTCTCATTACAGTTGCATACGGATTAATTTTCAATTCAGTACAAGCAAATACAGTAACAATAGCGTTTGAAAATGCTTTTGGACTAGAACGAACTATCGTAGGAGCTGTATTAGCTTTATTAGTTGCTGTTATTATTTTTGGTGGTATTAAAAGCATTTCACGTATTACAGAAATGATTGTTCCTCCAATGGCAATCGTTTATATTGGTGTGGCTATTTTTGTCGTTATTAAAAACTTCAATATGTTACCAAGCATTTTTCTAGAAATATTTAACGGTGCATTTGGTTTAGACCAAGCCATCGCTGGTGGTATTGGAGCAGCAATCAAGTTCGGAATTCAGCGCGGTTTATTCGCGACAGAAGCAGGTATGGGTAGCTCTCCTAACGCAGCAGCAACATCAGATGTATCTCACCCTGTAAAACAAGGGCTTGTTCAAGCATTAGGTGTTTTCGTAGATACATTCTTAGTATGTACATCAACGGCGTTTATCGTATTATGTTCTGGACTTTACAAAGGATCAAATTTAGAAGGTATTGAATTAACACAACAAGCATTAAGTTCACAAATTGGACCGTGGGCAAGCACTTTCTTAGCGATTATTATTTTCCTATTCGCTTTCAGTTCTTTACTAGGAAACTACTATTATGGTGAAACAAATATCGCATTCATTAAGGAAAGCAAGACATGGTTACTGATTTATCGTGTTGCAGTTGTCGGAATGGTTTTCTTCGGATCAATCGCTGCCCTTCAAACAGTTTGGAGCTTAGCTGATTTCTTTATGGGACTAATGGTATTCACAAACTTAATTGCCATCTCATTCCTTAGCAAATTTGCCTACGCAGCATTAGTAGACTATATTAAGCAAAAGAAACAAGGAAAAGACCCTGTTTTCCTTGCAAGTTCTATTCCTGGCTTAAAGAATACAGAGTGCTGGGATGGACAGGATGTAGAAGAAAAGAAACAAGCTGTATAACAAATAAAAGCGGAGGCGGCTCGTTCAGAATCGCAGGGCACTTCAAGCTCTCGACCTTGAAGCGCTTTTTGCTTCGAGCGAGAGAGCGAAATGACCGGAGATTCTAGCCGCTGGAGCTATATATCAAATAAAAACCCCCTATTACCTCACCGTAATAGGGATTTTTATTTACAACAGTTCATAATTTGTTCAAATTAATTCCAGCAAAAGGGTTGATTTATACAAATTACTAGATTATAA
>NZ_JBFPJI010000044.1:0-18611 GCF_040838205.1 Bacillus sp. S4 | reverse complement strand
TTGAAAAATTTCATAAAGAAAATAAGAAAAATGCAAAATAATTAAAGTTAATTGTTGACGTGATGCTTTTATTATCGGTATCATAAATCTTCGTGAGCAATTATTTTTCGTTATACGATTTTTTTATTATTACTGAATTTTTGAGAGGAGAAATTAGATGTCAGTTAAGAAGAAAACGCAAGTACGCACCGGCAAAATGGTACGTGAACTAATGTTAGCAGACGAAGATGTAAATGCTTCGCTAATTATGGTATACAGTGAAAACGGTGTAAACGCAGAAATTAAAATCGAGGGCTTAACGCCGAAATGTAACGAAGAATTATTTTTGAGCGGAAACGTGGATTGGAACAAGAGTGTTATTTATAAAATTGTTGATTTCACTGGGAACGCGGAAGTTGGTAAAGTTACATTAACAGCGATGAATAAGAACAATGTTTCTCTAGAAATTGAACGCGTTATGTGGAGCAAAGAAAATAAAGAAGCTGCTGAGCAAGAAGAAACAGTTGTAGAAGCTACTCCGAACAAAGAAGTAGTTGTAGAGGCTCCTAAAGCAGTTACACCCGCTCCTAAACCTGTTATGCGTGTAGAAACACCCGCTATAACACCTAAGCCTACTCCGGTACCAACGCCGAAGTCAGTAAGTGTTGAAGCAGCTGTAGAACTATCTACTCCAGCACCTGTGAAAAAAGCAGTACCTACTCCAGTTACAAAGCAAGAGACAGCACCGGTTACTCCTGCAAAACCGAAGCAACCTGCTTTGACTGAAACAAATACAAAACTACAAGAAAATTATGTTAAACTTGTGAAAAAGACAATTGAAGTTTGTCAAGATTACGAGCTTGGCATCGACATAGATGATTCTATTGAAGGATTAAAAAAAGAGCTACAAAGCCAAGGTATTAGCGTTACATTCGACAAAGAAATTATGGACGTTGTAAATCGCCTTCGTTCTTTACAAGATAAAGGAATCAAAGTAGAAAAAGTACTTAATTTACTATAAAAATAAGGAGATGGCGGTCGCCATCTCCTTATTTTTTATAATTCCATTCATGAAGTTCATACTTCTCTTTTGCTAAAGTTTGAACTTCATGAAGCTGTTCTTCTGTTAGTTCATACGGCACAAGCTCTATATCTAAACCTTTTTCAAATCCAGTTTCAAACGCTTGAATTAACTGTTCAATCGTAAATGTACGGTCTGTTAATTCATTAATCGCTACCGCTTTAGAAGAAAACATGTTTTTCATACGCTCTTTTACACGTTCATTCGGGAATAAAAATAGATCGTATAACTCATCTAAATCTATTTCTAACGGAATAGAACCGTGCTGTAAGATAACACCTTTTTGACGTGTTTGAGCACTACCTGCGATTTTTCTTCCTTCAACTACAATTTCATACCAAGATGGTGCATCAAAACATACTCCTGAACGCGGATTTTTTAAATTCTCACGATCCGCTTCTGTTTTCGGAACCGCATAATACGCTTCTAATCCTAATGCCTTAAAACCGTCTAATAAGCCTTGCGAAATAACGCGGTATGCTTCTGTAACTGTTTTTGGCATATCCGGATGATCTTCAGACACAATAACACTGTACGTTAATTCTTTGTCATGTAGTACACCCCTGCCGCCTGTTTGACGACGAACGAATCCATATTTCTTTTCGTTAACTACATCCATATTTATATCTTTTTCAACACGCTGAAAATACCCGACTGTTAATGTTGGTACTTCCCATTCGTAAAAACGAATTGTTGGTGGCATTTTCTTTTCACTTTGCCAATTTAATAAACATTCATCTAACGCCATATTAAATGCTGGTGAACATTGACCAGAGTTAATATAACACCATTTTTCTTTTCCCATCCTGCACCTCATATAACCAATTATTTTTCACATTCTCTAGTCTACCAAATTCGACAAAATTTGTGAAAGAATACGAAATTTCTTCTTATATACAAATGAATCTGTTGCATAAATACATATGGGCATTATAATATTGAAAGTAGGATAAGAAAAAAGGGAGCGATAGAATCGTGTCAACAAACTTGATTATTATACTAGCGGCAATTGCAGCATTCATCGGCTACACTGTATGGATGTATTTCTATCAGAAAAAATTAATTAAAACACTTTCAGAAGAAGAATTTCGCGCTGGCTACCGTAAAGCACAGCTTATCGATATTCGCGAAGCAGATGAATTTAACGCGGGACATATTTTAGGTGCGCGTAACATTCCGTTATCACAAATTCGCCTTCGCCACAAAGAACTTCGCCAAGATCAACCGGTTTATTTATATTGCCAAAGTGGCTTCCGTACAGGTCGTGCAGCTCAATACTTAAAAAAACAAGGCTACACAGATTTCTACCAATTAAAAGGTGGATTTAAATCTTGGTCAGGCAAAATTAAAAAGAAATAACATACAAAAAACTAGCTGCACGATACAGCTAGTTTTTTTATTCCATATTGTTCGCAATGTACAGTAGATTTTGTTTAATCACATCTTCATCTTTCTCATCTACATTACGATATAATAGCTGATATTCAATCCCCTTCTCTTTCCATATAAGCGTAGCAAATTCGTCCCCTTGCTCGTAATCATCCTTATTTTTAAAATAAGCAGGTGCTCCATTATTCAATTTCATTTGTTCTTGAAATCGATTCTCTTCTACGAGGTATGGAAAACTGTAAGAAAAGTTGGCCACTGTTAATTCTATATAATCGTGCCTTCCTTTCTCTTGTTGCTTATATTTAATCGTTAAGACAGCATTCTTCTTTCCCATCGTTCTTACCTCTCCCTTCACATCACTCGTAATGTCATAAGGTAAAAACGTTGGAACTTTAAACTTCGCCGGAAAATATTTTGGAAGTTCCTTTAGCGGAATCGGATCAGTAACACGGTCCTTAGCCCCTCCTGTTGTTCCTACAAATGTTTTTTCTTCTTGCATCGTTTGCTGAAATGAACATGAGCTAAGTATTACACTAGAAAACACGAAACAAATGATTCCTTTTTTCAATTTGTTTCCGCCCTTTCATACCGCTCTCTTAACGAGCGAAGCGTTTATACTCTCTTCTATTCGCTTCGTTATCAAACACCTCCTCCGAAAACTTTCCACGTTATTCTCACACATTTTGACAAAAATCCTTTGCAGACATACAAAAAAGACCTCGCTATTCTTACGCCCAAATAAAAAGGTTACGCGAATAGCAGAAGTCATGCTTATAACATAGATTGTGAAAAGCTTTTCAGGTCAAGATTTTTTCATTCTTATTATTTTCCCCTTATAATTAAGTAAAGAGGTGATACATATGGCCAATATAAAACAAATTGCAAAAACTGCTGGTGTATCCATATCAACGGTTTCCCGTGTCCTTAATAATCATCCTTACGTAAAAGAAGAAAAGCGTAAGCGTGTTTTAGATGCAGTTGAAGAATTGAACTATGCAAAAAATATAAATGCTATCCATTTAATAAAAGGTAAAACATATACGATTGGCGTTATGCTACCTTTCATTAATGTTCCGTACTTTAGCACGATCATTGAAGGAATCGGAAACGAAGCGTTAGCAGCTGGATATCATATTAATTTATGCCAAACGAATTACGATAGTATTGAAGAAATTCGCGTTCTTGAAATGATGAAAATGAAGCAATTTGACGGGATGATTATTTGCTCTCGCACGAGTTCATGGGAACAAATTGAACCGTTCGCAAAATTTGCCCCTATTATTTCATGTGAAAAAATGAACCATCCCCTCATTTCATCTGTCTATGTAGATCATTATGAGGGCTTCCGTCTCGGTACTTCCTATTTACTCAGTAAAGGTCATGAAAAAATCGGCATTTGTTTAGCAAGAAAAACAAGTGTTAATTCAATCGAGCGTGAAAAAGCTTTCGCCGATACCCTTCGTCACGAAGGAAAAACAGTTCACCCTGATTGGATTTTCCATCAATGTTATACGATGCAGGACGGGGCAAAAATACTTCACCGTATTTTAAACATGAAAAATCGCCCAACCGCTATTTTCACAGCGAACGATCAAGTTGCTGCTGGTTTATTAACAGAGGCAAAAAAACATGGCATTCGCATACCTGAAGACCTCGCCATCCTGGGATTTGATAACCATGAAATTTCAAAAGCATTAGAAATTTCAACTATTGAACATCCCGGGCTCACAATGGGATCACATGCCTTTTCTTTATTCCATAAACAGATGCAAAGCGAGCAAATTATCGGAAGCACAGAAGAACTTTCATTCCATTTAATTGAGCGAGAAACAGTCTAAAAAAGGAGCGTTAACTATAGCGCTCTTTTTTCAACTCTTCACCTATTGACTTTATATTTTTCATCTCATATAATTAACCTAACGAACGGTAGGTAGGGGATGAAAATGACAGCAAACCGCATTAAATCTGTAGCACTTTCTCATTTCGCGCGCTACGGCTACGAAGGAACTTCATTAGCAAATATTGCTCAAGAAGTTGGGATTAAAAAGCCATCGATTTACGCACACTTTAAAGGAAAAGAAGAGCTATATTTTACATGCTTAGAATCCGCTCTTCAAAATGATTTGCAGAGCTTCACAGACGATATCGAAAATTTTTCCAAATCGTCTACTGAAGAATTGCTCTTAAATTTGTTAAAAGGCTATGCAAAACGATTTGGTGAAAGTGAAGAATCAATGTTTTGGTTACGAACTTCTTATTTTCCGCCGGATGCATTTCGCGAACAAATTATTGATAAAGCGAATGTACACATTGAAAATGTCGGAAAACTTTTATTCCCTGTGTTTAAAAGAGCAAGCGAACAAGATGAACTGCATAACATTGAAGTAAAAGACGCTTTGGAGGCTTTTTTATGCTTACTTGACGGCCTTATGGTTGAACTACTATACGCAGGTTTAAATCGTTTTGAGACCCGTTTAGAAGCTTCTTGGAAAGTATTTTGGCGCGGACTTTCAAACTGACGGATTGCTCCTTTGCAATGCGTCGTTTTTAAGCCCTTTACCTAACGACTGGTAGGAAGGAGAAATGACATATGGCATGGATTTATGTAATCATAGCTGGTATTATTGAAATCTTTTGGGTTATTGGACTTAAAAAAGCGGAGGCACCACTTGAGTGGGCTGGTGTTGCTCTATTAATTACAATTAGTTTCATCTTATTATTTAGAGCTTATAAAGATTTACCTGTCGGCACTGTATACGCAGTCTTTACAGGAATTGGAGCTGGTGGAATCGTTCTGACAGAGATTTTCATCTTCGGAGAACCTTTCTCTATCGTAAAAGTTTTATTAATCGGTTTAATCTTCTTCGGAGTAATTGGTTTAAAACGAGTAACAGAAGAAAAAGAAACGAAGGAGGCCGCATAAAATGGCTTGGGTATTTTTAATTCTAGCTGGTATTTGTGAAATTGTTGGTGTACTCTTTATGAAAGTAGCCACTGAAAAGAAGGGCTGGGCACCAAAAGTTATTTTAATCGCTAACTTCGGCGTAAGCTTCTTCTTCTTATCCCTTGCAATGAATACATTACCGATGGGAACTGCTTATGCAATTTGGACTGGAATCGGAACTGCCGGAAGTGCACTTCTCGGTATTCTTATTTTCCGTGAATCAGCGGATTGGCGCCGCCTTGCCTTCTTAAGCTGCATTCTGTGCGGCGCTGTTGGCTTAAAATTATTAGGCTAACGTGAGGTGAATGTCATGTGGAAAGAAAAAGGAAAACAAATGTTAGCATGGATTACACTCGGGATCGTCATTCTATTACAAATAAGTTTTCATATAATAGACTGGTTGTTTCATAGAGTAATATCCATTCTTACATTCCTTCCTAACATGGCACTTGAAATTGCATCTATCGTTTGGTCAATTATTGCCTCCATTGCAATCATCATTATATGGAGTATTACCAAACTATGGAATAAGTTATTTAAAAAGGACAGTTCTTCTGAAAAAGAGTAACTGTCCTTTTTTCTGTCTATTTAGATTTTCTATAGAAATTTGATACGATAAGACAAAGCAGACCAACTATGACAACACTCATACCAATCCCTTTATGCAAACTAGGAAATAGCGGTGGTATATCCGAATAAAAATTTGCTAATATGAGACCAATTGAGCATAAAAGTACCCCTATTCTATACAACCATTTTCTTTTTTTCATCATTCTCCCTCCTAAAATTTTCATACCCTCCTTTCTTTTGGACATACTACCTAAAAAAGGAGTGGATCCTATGCAAAATTCTATACATAAGCAGATCCTATTTTTATTTTTTCTCTTTCTCATTCTCATCATCGTTTTCAGCTTTATATTACATACTCCGAAAGATTTGCCGAATAGCGTTTCTGTTTATAAACTGCTGCTTTCATATTGTCATTATTGAAGAAGGTGCCTTTCATGAGGCACCTTTTAAAATTCTCTTTTTTCATATACTTTTACTGAAACGAAGACCGATACTATTAACATGCATATTGAACCCCCGAATAATAAGCTATTATATAGTTGAATTTGTTCCAGGTTGATTTGAAAGAACGTCTCTACAATAACAATCGGTGCTATAAATATGAATATCGTAATAAAAACAGTTTTTTTATATGCTAGCCAAAATGATATCGGTAAAACAAAGCTTAAATACACTAAAGTAAAGCTAATACTAGCAACCACTGTCGTTTCAATAAATTCAAATACATTAGCTCCATTCTTCATTCCCATCGTGAAACAACCAATCGTTACACTTATGAAAAGAATAATAATTGCTACTATATATTTCGCAAACACAATTTGTTTTCTCAATATTGGCAAACTATTCAATATAACTTCACTCTCATTTTTACTATCTGCTTCAAATATTTTTACTGTTGCCCCGACTGTAACAATTACTGACATAATTATGAATAAATTTTTCGTATCTGTTAAAGCCATATAAAAGAAAATAGGATACAGTATGTACCAAATTAAAAATTTCCATTGGACGATGAAATCTTTTAAAATTAGTTGTTTCAACAACATTCCCCCCCTCACAAATCACGCTCATTATACAAATTAATTGAAAGTACCATCGACATGACATATAAAAGAAGCAGCCCTGCTATAAAACAAATATTTATGAATATACTAGTGTTCCAAGCATTTTCTACACCTAACCATACGTTACTTACAATCAGTCCACTTAAATACCCAAATGCAATTCCGATAAAAGGAGCAATTTGTTTGGCACTGCTATACCCTACTGAAAATTCAATCGGAAGTACGATTATGCTATAAACAAAGCCACCTGTTATTCCTCCAAGAATCGCTCCCCATAGCATAAATACAGTTGTATTTTCGTTTTGCAACTGTATTAAACTAACAGTAAATGGGAAAACCCCACCTAAAGCAACTAAAATACTTACAAATATGTATTTTGCTATGACAATTTCTTTACGCTGAAACGGTAAACTATTTATTATCATTTCACTTTTATTTTTATCCTCATAACTCATTGAAAGCATCATGCCAAGAATAGGTATAAACATGCTAAATGTCATCAGAAAACTATCACTACGAAAATCAACAATGACAAGGAAAAGCAAACATATTAGGTAAACAAACCCTAACTTTCTTTGCAACATCATATCTTTTAAAACTAGTTGCTTGATTATTTGTTACACCTCCTAGTCGCATCTCGCAACATTAAACATTTTTTTCTTATTAATCAAATATACAATTTTTAAAGCTCCTTCTCTTTAAAAATCGCAATTGAAAAAAGCATTGAGATGAAATAACTTAAACATGCCACTATACTTAAAATACTTATAACTAGCATCACATCTGAAGATTGAAAAAACATTAACAGAAGCCTTTCATCAGCAAATATATTGCACATAAACCCTAACAAACCTATTAGAAGAAAAAATATAACTACTCCAAGGAAAGTAACCGTTCGCTTATCCCCACTATATTTTATGGGGAGAATCATAACAGCATAAAGAACGGAAAAGAAAATAGCTATAAATAATGCATACCACGGAATATTTATATTTTCTCTTAATACAAATACAGGTAGTACAAAGAAAACAAATGTAACAACTAGACTACATGCAATAAAAAATACAATAGTCATGTATTTCGCAATAACAATGTCTCTTCTAGTAAAAGGTAAACTCACTAATATTTTTTCTGTGTTATTTTTTTCTTCAACTGATAAAGAAATTGAAATCATCGAAAGACATATAACAAAACAAACATACGCCAATTGAAATGGTTCTATAGAGCTTTGGAATGCTCCGTATATTGGCAAGATTAAATAGATAAGAAACATTTTTCTTTGTAAGAAAAACTCCTTCAAAATCAACTGTTTCATACAAATTCCCCTCTCTATAAATCACGCGATCCATAAATTTTAATTGTTAGAAACATAGAAGCGATATATACACTAGCCAAAATAATTCCTCCAACTATAAATACGCCAAGATGTGATGGATTCATAATCCAATTAATGAATGATGGTGCTGTTTCGTTCAGCCCATCCCCTATAAATATCCATGCAATTCCACCTACTGCCATCGATGCTCCTGACAATATACTTCTTGCTATCTTTGATTTCGTTCCGTAATAACTAGGAAAAAATGCCGCAACAAAAACCAAAGCGTAAACAGCCCCATTTACTACTCCATACCATGGAATTTCAATATACAAATTAGGATGGTATGCACCGATATCATCAATAACAGCGATACCTCTTATAAGAAAAACAACTAGCATAGTGGAAACCATGCCCCCTACAATGAATATTGCACAGGAAATATATCTAGCAATAATGATATCCTTTCTGCTTAACGGTAAACTATTTATAATAATGTCACTTTTATTCCTTTCATCCATAAAGATTAACGTCATAACGGAGGAAAGAGTTATAAATAGACAGCTCATCGGAAATAACATTTCACCATCTGGCTCTAATATAAAGAATAAAAGAGGCATACTCAGATTCACTAACCAAGTTACACGAAAAAAGAATAAATCTTTATATATGAGCTGACGCATAAGCACCTCTCCCTTTCGCAGTGTAAACGATGATATCATCTAATGTAGGTTTTTCTAGTACAATCTCATTTCCAAACCAGTCTACAATTGCTTGTTTATCCTTTGCTAAACCTTCGAAACCAAATTTGTTTGTTCGTAATCCAACAAATAGTTCTTTTCCTTCTCGATCTAATAAATCATTACTTCCCTTTACAATTACATAGTTCTCCATTAATTCGTCTTTTTCACCAGTAAATATAATTTCTCCATCATTGATGAACGTAATATAATCGGCGATGCGTTCTAAGTCTGTTGTAATGTGTGTGGAAAGTAAGACAGATACTTCATCTTCCATTACAATCTCTTGCAGCATATCAAGCAATTCACTTCGAACAACTGGGTCTAATCCTGCTGTTGGTTCATCCATAATAATGAATTCCGCATGGTGTGAAAGTGCGATTGCAATCGCAAATTTCATTTTCATCCCCTTGGATAACTCTTTAATCTTTTTATACGTTGGAACTTGTAATCTCTGCATATACGATTGATACTGCTTTTCGTCCCACTTTTTATATAACGGTGCAATAATCCGTTTCATTTGCTCACACGTTAAATCTTCGTAATAATGATTTTCATCATATACAAAACCGATATTTTGTTTTATTTCCTTTTCGGCTTTCTTATTGTCCTTACCAAAAATTTTTATATCACCGCTCTCTTTTCTGATTAAATTCATAATCATTTTGATCGTCGTACTTTTTCCAGCTCCATTCGGTCCGATAAATCCCATAATATATCCACGTGGCAATGTAAAACTTACATTTTTCACTGAGAAATCTTGATAAGTTTTACAAACGTTTTTTAGCTCTAACATCTCTTATTCCCCCTCGTATAAACACGCAATCATCTGTTGCAACTCTTCAAGTGAAAGCTGCAACACTTTACTTTCATTCACAATCTCTTCCGCTTTACTTTCCAATAGACGTAGCCGCTGTTCTTTTAATAGTTCATTATTTTTACGTGAAACATAAGTCCCCTTCCCAGCAACAGTTTCTATATATCCTTCTTTTTCAAGCTCCTCGTACGCACGCTTCGTTGTAATTACACTAATTTGTAATTCCTTCGCTAAGCTACGAATAGACGGTAATTGGTCTCCACCCTTTAAACCACCATTTAAAATAAGTTGGCTTAATTGTTTCCTTATTTGCACATAAATAGGGTCTTGGGAAGAATTCGAAATAATAATATTCATGTTTTCCTCCAGTGTGTATATACTGTATATACCTTATATACACAGTATATACAAAACATCCTATTTTCGGCAAGAAAAAAAGACCAACATTTTCCTGTTGGTCTTTCGTATATGTATCACTTTTCAAAGCGATCTAACATTTCGTCTCTCATTCCGAAACTAACAACCGCAATTCCTACATACATAAAAAGAAGGAATGCTGGATGAACTGTATTGTACCAGCTGCTATCAACAATTAAATAAATCGTTAACGCCACAACAAGAACAAACGCTAAAATAAACATATAAAAGTGTCTTGTATTATCCATGATAAACTCCTCTCTTCTCTCTTCACCATTCAACAGTATATTGTATCGAATAATTCGATATGACTCAAGGTTAACTTTCTGTTATGTAATCAAGTTCTACCTTTACAATGTCCTCACACGCTATTGAAATGATTGTTCCTTGTTTATCAATCGCTGTCACTTCTCTATTATCCATTACACGGTGCGCTACTCTTTCTAACACTTTTCCTTGGTCTCTGTAACAAAATTCTTTTACATCTTTAATTGTTTCTCCATTTTCTAGATGGTATACCATTCTATAACATCTATATCCCACGCTTCCACCCCCGCCTTGCTCGTTTTTTCACATATACATAAAAATGAGTAATTTCTACCTCATCACATCTTCTTAATTTCAATAAAATTCTAACAAAAATAAATACTTTTATCAAACCGACTTTTTCAACAAAATCACCTATAAAACCGCATCTTTACAGCAATATGAAACAAAAAATATAAATTTTCAACATTTTTTCATTCTAGCCGCACCAATGTTGCAAAAAAAAAAGAACCCGCATGTAGCGAGTTCTTTTTATTCCAATCACACTTGTACAGGTGCTAGCTTTTCATAACGTAAAACTGGTTTACGAGCAGCCAATGTTTCATCCAAACGTTTAATTACCGTTGTATGTGGTGCTTCTTGTACAACTTCTGGATTTTCTTCTACCTCTTTAGCAATTTGAATCATCTTATCAATGAAACCATCTAATGTTTCTTTTGATTCTGTTTCTGTTGGCTCAATCATAATACATTCTTCCACATTTAATGGGAAGTAAATTGTTGGTGGATGGTAACCGAAATCAAGCAGACGTTTTGCAATATCTAATGTACGTACACCAAGTTTCTTTTGACGACGACCTGACAATACAAATTCATGCTTGCAATGTCTATCGAACGGAAGATCATAGAATGGTGCTAATCTTCTCATCATATAGTTCGCATTTAATACAGCATACTCAGTTACTGCACGTAGTCCATCTGGACCCATAGAACGAATATATGTGTATGCACGAACGTTAATTCCGAAGTTACCATAGAATGGTTTCACACGCCCAATTGCTTCTGGACGATCATAGTTGAAGTGATAGCCATTTTCCGTTTTCTCCAAAATCGGTTTTGGTAAGTACGGAATTAAATCAGCTTTCACACCTACTGGACCAGAACCTGGGCCACCGCCGCCATGCGGACCTGTAAATGTTTTATGAAGGTTTAAATGCACAACGTCAAATCCCATATCTCCTGGGCGTGCTTGGCTTAATACCGCATTTAAGTTTGCACCATCATAGTATAATTTACCGCCTGCGTTATGGACAATTTCTGCCATTTCTAAAATATTTTCTTCGAATAGGCCTAATGTATTCGGATTTGTTAACATAAGTGCTGCTGTTTCTTCGTTTACAACACGTTTTAAATCATCTAAGTCAACAAGACCATGTTCATTTGATTTCACCGTAATTGTTTCAAAACCAGCTACTGTTGCAGACGCCGGGTTTGTTCCGTGAGCAGAGTCAGGAACAATTACTTTCGTACGGTTAAAGTCACCATTTGCTTCATGGTATGCACGAATCAACATTAAACCTGTCCATTCTCCGTGTGCACCAGCTGCTGGTTGTAACGTAACAGTATCCATACCTGTAATTTCAATTAAATGTTCTTGTAAGTCGTACATTAATTCCATTGCACCTTGCACTGTTTTTTCATCTTGAAGTGGATGAATATTGGCAAAGCCTGCGAAGCGAGCAACGTTTTCATTAATTTTCGGATTATATTTCATCGTACAAGATCCAAGTGGATAGAATCCAGAATCAACGCCGTGGTTACGGTTTGAAAGAGCTGTGTAATGGCGCATAATATCAAGTTCAGATACTTCTGGAAGCTCTGCATCTTCAACGCGAATATAATCGCTCTCAAATACATCTTCTAATTTTACTTCTTCTACATCTAATTTGGGTAAGCTATATCCTACGCGTCCTTCTTTAGTCACTTCAAAAATAAGTGCTTGGTCTTGGTTCTTCATTGGATAGCCCCCATTTCGTTTACAAGTGTGTCAATTTCCTCTTTTGTACGAAGCTCTGTTACTGCTACAAGCATATGATTTTCATGCTCTTTATAATCACGGCCTAGGTCGTAACCACCGATAATATTCTTTTGTATTAATACATCATTTATTTCTTTAACTGGACGTTTGCAATCTACAACAAATTCATTAAAGAATGGTCCAGCGAACGTTACAGTGAAGCCTTTCGCTTCGAATTGACGCTTTGCATATTGTGCTTTAGAAATATTTTGACGTGCCATTTCTTTCACACCTTGTTTTCCAAGTGCAGTCATTGCAACTGATGCTGCTAATGCATTTAACGCTTGGTTTGAACAAATGTTAGACGTCGCTTTATCACGGCGAATATGCTGTTCACGTGCTTGTAACGTTAATACAAATCCACGTTTACCATCTGAATCTACAGTTTGTCCGACAAGACGTCCTGGAATTTTACGCATAAATGCTTTCGTTGTTGCAAAGTAACCACAATGAGGTCCACCAAACTGCGTTGGGATACCAAATGGCTGTGCATCACCGATTACAATATCAGCACCAAATTTTCCTGGTGGTGTTAATGCGCCTAATGATAATGGATTTGAAGAAACGATAAATAATGATTTTTGTTGATGAACGATTTTTTCGATATCAGCTAACTTTTCAACTTGTCCGAAGAAGTTTGGATATTGAACGATTACGCAAGCAACTGTATCATCTACTTCACTTTGTAATACGTCTAAATCTGTTACACCGTCTTTATGATCAATTTCAACAACTTCAAGATGTTGACCTTTTGCATATGTTTCAAGTACCGCTCTTGATTCTGGATGAACCGCCTTAGATACAAGAATTTTCTTTTTACGTGTATGACCAGCTGCTAACATTGCCGCTTCAGCTAAAGCTGTACCTCCGTCATACATAGAAGAGTTTGCTACATCCATTCCTGTTAATTCACAAATCATTGTTTGGAACTCAAAAATTGCTTGTAATTCCCCTTGTGAAATTTCTGGTTGGTATGGTGTGTAAGCTGTATAAAATTCTGAACGAGAAATTACATGATCAACAATTACTGGAGCGTAATGATCGTATACACCTGCTCCTAAGAAAGAAGCGTATTCTTTTAAGTTCGCATTTTTGCTAGCCATTTGAGATAGCTCTTTTAAAAGCTCTGGCTCTGATTTTGCTTCTTTAATTTTTAAATCCCCTTTAAAACGAACACTCTCTGGAATATCAGAGAATAACTCATCAATCGTCTGAACGCCGATTGTTTGTAACATTTCTTTTTTGTCTTCTTCTGTCATTGGAAGATAACGATGCAACATGAAATCTACCCCTCTCCCCGTTACTTTGAACGTTTATAAAATGGTGTTGGAACAACTACTGCTTTGACGCGTTTATTACGAATTTCAATTTCTACTTCTGTATCAACTGTTGCGTATTTCACATCAATTAGTGCTAAACCAATGCTTTTCTTTAACGTTGGAGATTGTGTACCACTCGTTACTTCCCCGATTTTTTCTTCTCCTATAAATACAGGGTAATGCGTACGAGGAATACCGCGTTCGATTACTTCGATGCCGACTAATTTACGAGATGCACCGTTTTCCTTTTGCTCTTTTAACGTTTCTTTCCCAAAGAAATCTGCTTCTTTATTTGGTTTTACCGCAAAGCCAATTCCCGCTTCAATCGGTGTAATATCTTTTGATAACTCTTGTCCGTATAACGGAAGTGTTGCTTCGAAGCGAAGTGTATCACGAGCACCTAAGCCACATGGTTTTAACCCATCTTCTTCTCCAACTTCAAGAAGTTTCACCCAAAGTTTTGCAGCATCTTCACTCTTACAGTAAATTTCGAATCCATCTTCACCTGTATAACCTGTACGAGATACAAGTGCAGGAATTCCATCTACAAGAATATCGTTTTTAAATTTAAAGAACTTAATTTCTTTCAAATCTTCTGACACAACTTTTTGTAAAATGTCTTGTGCTTTTGGTCCTTGAATTGCAAGTTGCGCAACTTCACTAGAAACATTGACTACCTTTGCATCGCCAATTACATGACTTGCTAACCATTCGTAATCTTTCTCGATATTTGATGCATTGATTACTAATAAATAGTCTTCTTCACCACGTTTGTAGATTAATAAATCATCTACTGTGCCGCCATTTTCATAGCACATAGCTGTATATTGTGCGCCTCCTACCTTTAAGGTAGATACGTCATTTGTAACAACACGTTGTAAAAATGCTAAACTATCTACACCCTTTACCTCTACTTCTCCCATATGAGATACATCGAACAAACCTGCTTCTGTACGTACAGCTTCATGCTCTTCTTTAATGCTTGAAAATTGAACTGGTAATTCCCAACCACCGAAGTCGATTGTTTTCCCACCATACTTCGCGTATACATCAAATAACGGTGTACGTTGTAATGTAATCATGCTCTTTCCCCCTTATGCTCTGACAAATCAATAAAAGTTGCTTCCCATATCTAAACATTTTCATTCTGAAAAGATAAGGTTATACGGAATCTCAGTATATTTTTTTATGAAAGCGTAAATAAAAAGTTACTTTCTTGGATAAAATACGAAAGATTCCACACATTTCACACCATTATCCTAACATCATTCGCTATATTTCATCAATATTCTAGCATAAAAAAAAATTTAGAATTTTTTATTCTTAATCATATTAAATACAACTTTCGAGATTTAGTCCTGAATCATTGCCTATTCTTTAACTTTTAGTAATTGTGATAGTGCCTTATTACGAGGCTTATAATAAAGATTTTTAAAATAATCACTTTAGTTTATAAAAGGTGGGAGAGTCTTAATGAATGTCGATATTTCCGTAGATCGAACGTGGCAAAACAATTTTTTAAAAAGAATTGATGAAGATGGTCCTTGGACAAATTGGGATTTATATCATTTAGCTTATAAAACAGAGAAATCATTACTCGTTCCTACTTTTGATGGATTGCAAGCACCGAAACATTTATCACATTTCACGCCGCTTCCGCATCAATTGGAGGTCGCTCAAAATGTCATTGAACAAATGAATGGTAAAGCGATTCTAGCAGATGAAGTTGGACTTGGAAAAACGATTGAAGCTGGACTTATTTTAAAAGAATACATGGTTCGAGGACTTGTAAAAAAGGTACTCATTCTCGTTCCAGCTTCTCTTGTATCTCAGTGGGCATATGAACTTAACACAAAATTTTTTATTCCTGCGGTCGCTCAAAAGAAAAGTTATTCTTGGGAACAAGCTGATGTCATCGTTTCATCAATCGATACTGCGAAACGTTCACCGCATCGCGATATCGTTTTAAACCTAGAGTATGACCTTATTATTATCGATGAAGCACATAAACTAAAAAACAATAAAACAAAAAACTATGAATTTGCACAGCGATTAAAAAAGAAGTTTTGTTTATTACTAACCGCAACTCCTGTTCAAAATAAAATTGATGAAATCTTCAACCTCGTTTCTTTATTAAAACCAGGTCATTTAGGCAATCAATCTAATTTTGAAGAATATTATGCTTCAAAAAATCGTTCCACTGAATCCGATGAAGATTTAAAAGCTCTTATCAATAAAGTAATGGTTCGAAATAGACGCCATAACACTGGCATTGATTGGCCGAAGAGGCATGTACGAACAATCTTCGTTGAATTTAATGAAGAAGAACAAGCTTTGTATAATGAAATTGAAAATTGGCGTGAACAAAATGCCTTTACATCTGCTTTCTCATCCTTAACTTTAAAACGGGAAGCATGTAGTAGTCGGGAAGCTGTTTACTATTCATTAAAAAAACATGTAGAAAAACGGCAGAAAGAAAATGAGCATTACATAAAGGACCCACATATTGATGTGCTGATGGATAAAATTAATCATATTCCGTTCAACTCCAAAGCAAATAAAGCACTAGAGCTTATAAAAGAAATTGACGATAAAGTCATTATTTTCACTGAATATAGAGCTTCACAAATGTATTTACAATGGTTCTTACAACAACATGGCATTTCCTCTGTCCCATTTCGCGGTGGATTTAAGCGCGGGAAAAAAGATTGGATGAAGGAGCTTTTCCAAAATCGTGCCCAAGTATTAATTGCGACCGAAGCTGGTGGTGAAGGAATTAACTTACAATTTTGTAGCCATATGATTAATTACGACTTACCGTGGAATCCAATGCGACTTGAGCAAAGGATTGGACGTATTCACCGCCTTGGACAAAAAAATGATGTTCATATTTATAACTTAGCAACAAAGCATACTGTTGAAGAGCACATTTTAAAACTACTATATGAAAAAATTAATTTATTTGAACGTGTAATCGGTGAACTCGATGAAATTTTAACGAGAATCAACATGAAAAATATTGATGCACATATTCAAGAGATTTTCGCGCAGTCAAAAAGCGAGGGTGAAATTCGAATCAAGATGGAAAATTTAACATCTATTATCGATTTTGCGAAGCGCAATGAAGCAGAGGTGCAGGACTATGCAGCAAAATGAAATTCATAATTACTTATACAACTTTTTTGAGGCGAATAACTGTGAAATTTTAGAGCGTTCCCCTCACCTATTAGACGTGCAGTTAACAATTGAAATGGATAAATTATTAATGAACCGCCCTTTCTATTGGCACTATCTTGAAAAAACAGGAGGCGTTCCGAACCCGATGCGCCTTACTCTTATTACAAATCCGGAAAACGAAGAAAACGACGGTGAACTTATTCATTACGGTTCACCACGTTTGCATCAAATATTTGAAACGACAAAAGAACTAGGCTCATACATACGTTTATATGAGGAAGTGAAACATAGCGGGGCAACTCATACCCCTCTTCACCCTTGGCTTGGTGTAAATATAAAAGTATCTTATCAATGCGACCGAAAAAAAGACATACTTCATTCCATCGGTATTCATCTTATTTCCGGGACAATGCTTGCAAACTTTCATGACACTTTAGCAGAGATCAAACTCACACCGAAAATACCTGATTTTTGTTTTACGCTCTCACCTATCATTAAGCCACAAAGTGGCTTACAACGTATAGAGGATGCTTTAAAAAGTATAATTGCTGAAGATGACCACACGTGGGCAAAAGAAGCGAGAGTGCGTTGGAATCACGATTTAGACCTTTTAAATCGATTTTACGAAGATAGCGATGAACTTCCAGAAAGCTATGAAATTGAAAAGCAAGCATTACAAGAACAATACGAACCACGTATTACAATACAAATTATAAACGGCGGTCTCTTTTATGTTACCGCAAATCATTTTCTATCTTAAAGAAAGCTCCTTCAACAGTTGAAGGAGCTTTCTTTAAGATGTTTTTCCATCCTATTCTCTATCGTCATTACGCTCTTGTTGTTTTTTCTCTGTCATACATTTTTGATTTGCACGGTCCTTCGCGCTTACATGATTTGCATCAGTTGGAAGATTTTCTTTTGAACGACCAATTCCATTGCTCATCTTTTCCCCTCCTTTTTACACACTTCAGAATGCACCTTTATTTTCAGCTAAAAGCACAATCCTTATACAAAAAAATAAGAGCAGCCAGTAGCTGCTCTTACTCATTCACGTATTTTTGAAACATATCATGGATGCCTTGATTTACGAGGTTCGAGATCTGTTCGTCAGATTTATTCGGATAACGATCACGCAATCTGATAGATGCCTTCACCATTAAATTTTCTAATACAGAACGGCCACCTTCTCCATAAATAATTTCAGCATACTTAACAAGTCTTCCATCCTCTAATGTTGCTGGATTATGATTGAAGAAAAATTTACTCATTGTCTCCACCTCTCTCTTTGATAACGTTTACATTTATATAGATTATTTATGTTATTTATTTCACAATATTGTATGCATGTATATTTAATTAGTTTCATTATAAAGCAACATATCAATAGTAAATATGTGATTTTCCGTCCATTTTGTGAACAAAGTAAAAAAATGAAAGCGTTTCCTTTATTATATAC
>NZ_JBFPJI010000469.1:0-1876 GCF_040838205.1 Bacillus sp. S4 | reverse complement strand
GATTTTTAAAATTCTATGTGGACAGCTTTCTATTTATATAGGAAGGAAATAGATTAATATAATTTGTTGTAAGTTTTATTGGCGGAAATTAAATCATTTGCACTAAAGGCTCAATTTTCGCCATAAATGATTGATGTAGTGCTTCAACACCCGTTACTAAATGAAGGCGGTCAATTACGACAGAAACTTTAATTTCTGATGTACTTACCATTTTAATATGAATATCTTCTTCTTTTAAAGTAGTGAACATATTCGCAGCAACTCCCGGGTTAGATACCATACCAGATCCTACAATTGATACTTTCGCTAAATGATTTTCATGTTCTACAGATTCATAGTGAAGTGCCTCTTGATTTTGTTCTAACACTTCTAATGTTTCTCTTAAATCATTAGAATGAATCGAGAAGGAGAGGTGAACAGTTCCTTCATTTGTAATACTTTGAATAATAATATCTACATTTATATGT
Organism: Bacillus sp. S4; assembly: GCF_040838205.1. NCBI lineage: Bacteria > Bacillati > Bacillota > Bacilli > Caryophanales > Bacillaceae > Bacillus > Bacillus sp. S4. Next base: position 1,409 of record NZ_JBFPJI010000469.1, on the reverse strand, counting down.
GCCGCTGCTAATGTAGAGAAAACTGTTGAAAGTGCACCTTGTTCTAATCCTTTAATTGTGACGCGTGTAATATTATCCTCAAATGCGATACCTTTAACGATTGATTGTTGTTCCATGTTACATTCTCCCCTTACAATTGTTCCGTTTTCTTGTTCCATGCTTGATCTTACTTCTAAAACGACATTATGATTTTTAGCAAATTCAACAGCGCGTGGGTGTAATACGCCAGCACCGAGATTTGCAAGCTCTAACATTTCGTCATAAGAAATTTCATCTAATTTATAAGCATCTTGTACAACTCGTGGATCAGTCGTATATACGCCTGACACATCCGTATAAATATCACATTTTTTTGCTTTTAGTGCCGCAGCTAATGCGACAGCAGTCGTATCGGAGCCACCGCGGCCAAGTGTGGTAATTTCATGTTCTTCACTTACTCCTTGGAAACCAGCTACTATAACAATCGTGCCATCAGCAAGATAGGATTGAATACGACCAGTATTAATGTCAGTAATCCGTGCACTACTATGTACAGATTCTGTCGTAATACCCGCCTGCCATCCTGTTAATGAAATTGCGTTATAACCTTTTGTTTGTAGTGCCATTGTTAATAATGAAATGGTTACTTGTTCTCCTGTAGATAGGAGCATATCCATTTCACGTTTACTTGGATTTTCAGTAATAGCGTTAGCAAGTGCTACAAGTTTATCCGTACTTTTTCCCATTGCTGAAACGACAGAGACAATACTATGTCCTCGTTCATATTCTTCAATAATTAAATTTGCTACATGTTGAATGCGTTCGACGCTTCCGACAGAAGTACCGCCAAATTTTTGTACAATCGTTTCCATTACGAATTCCTTCTTTCGTCCATTTTTAAGAATAGGTTAGGACATATACAAATCCCAATATTCCTGTAGTTACCAGAGAGAAAAACAAAAAACACCATCTCAAATAAGTGAGGATGGTGCTGTTACAGGAAAAGGGAAACAGAAAACGGAGCTAATAAAAAAAACCGCCAAAAAAGGAATATCATAAAAATGATATCTCTTTTTTGTAGATAGCTCTTCATACGTACACGTCTGTACATATGACAGTTCTGTTTCTATTCGAAAACAGCCCCAATTGATAAATGCAGAGAAATTTATCAATTTCGGCAACACTTCCTTTCCTCTAAGATCATAGACATCTCTGTGTCTCCTTTAGAATACTTATAAGCGTTGCAACCTCTATCTCACGTTTTAGGCGAGAGTGTATGATTTATGAAGTTGTTGGTAACATTTGTTTTATAATAATTTAAATTTTTCAGGGAATCAAGTGTTTTTTGTATTTTTTTGAAATTCTATCTTTTTATTAAATTAGTTTGTGAAAAATGTAGCAAAATAAATTCGTTGCATGTACATTAAAAA
>NZ_JBFPJI010000468.1:0-1887 GCF_040838205.1 Bacillus sp. S4 | reverse complement strand
AGACTGTAGATTGTCGTTAATAAATAATGTATATTTTAGAAATCTCTTTCCTACAAAAACGAAAAAAGCCCACTTTCTCAGTGGACTTTCTAATTTACAACGGTAAATCCCTCTTCCTAAACACTACAATTGCTACTATGAAGATACAAAGCGCTCCAGCAGTTAAGCCTATACTTAGCGGCCATATATTATATGTTCCTTCAGCAATTTCTTTCGGACGAAACAATGTAAACAAGGATATATTTCTCATCCACTCTAACTTATCACTTAATTTCCCTACCATATCTAATACGAAAAATAAGATTGTTAAACTTGCTGAGTAGCTAAGTGCCTTCCTTTCATCATTACATATACAGGAAAAGAAAAATGAATAGGCACTAACTACTAAAAATATAAGCCCTCCGACTACGTTTATTTTCAAAAATAATTCTTTATTTAAATTATTATCTTTTAAAAACCATTCTGCGCCTAATAAGCCCGCTACGTAAGTAACAATTACAATAATTAGTAATCCCAATATGAGAACGGTAGCTTGTGTAATTGCAATTTTCACCCTTGATACAGGTGTTGCTAATAAATATGCCATCGCCCCTTTATCTACATGACGAGCAATTAAATGTGTTGCAACCGTGACGCAAAAAATTGTTAAAATGATAATAAACAATAGGCTATAATATTCACCAGCTAAAAAATCCATTACATTTTGAATTGGGCTTTCCATTCCAACGATTTTTTTTACACTATCAGGCATGGCACTTATTAATTCATTTAAACCTTTCGCTGAAACCATCGATGGGAATATCCAAATTAATAACCATAAATAAAGAGCTGCACCAGTAGCATAGCTCAATATACTTTTTTGAGTTTCTTTCAAACTAGCTAAAAATAGTTGTTTATTCATGCTTTATCCCTTCTTTCTTCTCGTAATAATGCATAAATAAATGTTCTAAATCCGTCGCTCTCGTTTGAAGTGCCGTTACATTATAGTTTGAAAGTATTTGTAAAACTGTTTGGTAGTTTCCTTGCACAATAATTGACGCCTCTCTACCTTTCACCCCTTCAAATTGCAAATCACATTGTTTAAGAGACTCGATTTCTTCTTGAGATGATACTGTTACATCTATTACTTGTCTTCGCATTCCTTGTAAATCATGAATATCTTCTACGGTTACAAGATGTCCATCTTTAATAATAGCTACTCTGTCACAAGTTCTCTCAATTTCAGTGAAAATATGTGATGACATAAGGATTGTTTTCCCTCTTTGCTTTTCCTCTAATATTAAATCTATAAATACTTGTTGCATAAGTGGATCGAGTCCTGATGTTGGTTCATCTAAAATTAATACTTCTGGATCATGCATAAATGCCGCAACTATCCCTACTTTTTGTTTCATTCCTTTAGACATTTTTCGAATTGGTATTTTCACATCGAATTGCAAACGTTCTATCAATTCATCTCGTCTTTTTATATCTTTTAACCCACGCATTCCTTGCATTAAATTTAAAAACTCTAATCCATTCATTCCTTCAATAAAAGAAATTTCTCCTGGTAAATAGCCAACTTCTCTTTGAATTTTCGCAGCATCTTCCCAACAATCTAATCCAAAAATCGTTGCTTTACCAGCTGCTGGTTTTATAAATCCCATTAAGTTACGAATCGTTGTTGATTTTCCAGCTCCATTTGGTCCTAAGTAGCCAAAAACTTCCCCTTCTTTCACTTCAAATGTAATATTAAACAAGCCTTTCCCATTTGAAAACTGTTTTGTGACATTTTGAACTGAAATCATAAGCCCACCTCATTTTTTGAAATATTTAATGTGTGATATTTCAAAATTATTGTACTCCTCATCTTTCATATTCGCAACAACTTTTTGAAATATTTATATG
>NZ_JBFPJI010000467.1:0-1888 GCF_040838205.1 Bacillus sp. S4 | reverse complement strand
ATCATTGACAGTCCACCTACAGCATCTTATTATACAAAAAGCTCTGCAATGGCAAGTGACTATGTACTTGTTGCATTCCAAACACAAAGTGATAGTTTAGATGGCGCTAATGATTATATCTCACGATTCTTAAGCAAATTAGTAACAGAATTTAATGCTCCTCTTGATGTAATCGGCATATTACCAAATCAATTACACAGTACTGGTAAAATCGATGCAACAGTATTACAAGATGCGAAAAACATTTTTGGAGAAAATAATTTATTTAGAAATTTAATACCTTACGCTAAAAGAATCCAAAGCATTCCACGTATCGGTTTAAATAAAGATCAATATTGGGACAAGAAGTTATTTAATGAAGTTTTTGAACCATTTGCAGATGAATTTTTAGAACGAATTGAGAAAATGGAGGAATTAAGAAATGAGTAATAACATGGGATTTTTCGGAAAAAAGGAGGGCGGGGAAAACCCTGGTTCTAAAAATAATGGAGGGAAAATTGATGTTGGCTATAAAGCCGATGTCATTCCCTCTACCCCTTATGATCCTAGTTTACCTGCAAAGGCAACACTAGTTAACGGTGATAAGCGTGGTACTATTCGAATGCCTTTAGAAACTAAACATGAGTTTGATGCATTACTTGAGATTTCAGAATATCAATATGCTTATGAACTGCTTGGTGAAATGCATAACTTGTATATGGAAAAATTGTCTCCTGAACAACTTAGACTATTCCACGCACAACTTGAAAACATCAAACGTAAAGCTGCTCTTAAAGAAGCTAAGAAACAGCAAAAGAAATAAAAATAACATGTGTAAATGTGTACATGTGGTCTTTTACACATTTACACATGTTATACCTACATAAAATAAATAGAGTGATAACCCCCTCTATATCAGTGTAGTAGCGATAGAGCGTTATATTTTTTTAAAGTAAATTTTGTGTACATGTGTACAGGTGCACAGATACACATGTACACAATTCGAAAGGAGCGATAACCATGCGAACCCTCGGTATTATAGGTTTAGTCGTCATAGCTTTAGTATTTTTTAATGTGATTTCTCTACATACAATTGGAACATTATCTCTCATAATCGGACTTTTAATAGTATTCGTGATTGGTGCTTACTTCTTATACTATATTGTTATTAACTTCCTGGCACTATTCACTACTATTGTTGGAATTATCATGGTTATTTGCTTAATTGCTTATGCCTTTCAAATCTAATGTATTTAAATCCTGGCGGACCTATATGAATCTTAATGAAGAATTAAAGACCATTCTTAGATTTGACACTCCCACCCCTAAAGGGGCAAGCTGACTAATGTCAGTGGGATTCTTGCTACCAAAGGCGAAGTCCATTTCTGGTATCGCTGACGTGCAAGATTGCGGTGTGCCATCACCACTCTCACGACAGACCGTATAGGTTCGTGAGCTACGGTACTATAACCATACCGTACAGATCGTTGCGTGTTCATATGTTTTAGCGTCTTGTTCTTGACGACACATATCATTTTACCGATAGCGTGAATTCGGCTATCGAACTCCATATGATATCTTGTTTTCAAGGAACACATAAGCGTTTTAAAGACTTGTACTTGTCTATCGTTAAAGTATACTCAAAAAACAAATGTTTTTCTATGAAGGGTGTTTTTGCCCATCCCCTCGAAAAGGGGGAATAAGAAAAACATATCGTGAAAACTCCTTATAAATAAGGAGTTTGGGTTACCTTTAAAAAATATATATTTCAAAATATATACAATTATATTGACGTGTTTCAAATGTTATTAAGTTGTATTTTTGAAACGGAAAATTCTAGTTTTTCAGCTATGTCATAAAGTGTACTTTATGACATGATGTATAAAATTATAATGAATTAAGCTACTTC
>NZ_JBFPJI010000466.1:0-1907 GCF_040838205.1 Bacillus sp. S4 | reverse complement strand
GATTTTTTAGAAATTGTAGGCGAGTATTGTCCACGATTATAACAACAACTAAAAAATGATTGAGGAAAATTCAACATATACATAATAAGTGGAGGTAAATATAGTGGTTTTAAAAATAGTACTTATCGTTATTGGTTTAGCATTAATTTTATCGGGTGTATATAAAATGAAGAAGTATGATGCATTCGTAGGCAAAACTCAAACAAGAAAAAATCTTTTCAACTTGTTAATTAATGGACAGAGTTCTGGAATAGGACAATTATTAAGTGGGATTGTGTGTATCGTTTTAGCAATCGTAGCCTTTATAATTAAATAACTTGCAAATCAGGGAGCTAAGATATAGAATCTAGCTCCTTTTATTATGATAAAGTCTTTAGGAAAAAACACCCAAGTAAGATATAGTTACCATTACATTATAGCAAGGCTCTACAAGATCCCCATAGATACGACAATTTTTAGGGAATCTTGGCGAAGAACTAATGAATACTTGTAATAATAAACATAAATTAATGGTCGGATAATCAATTTTAGTTATATAAAAATTACATAACTAAACACACCGGTATTGAAGTCCTGTAATACTAATATAGAGCCGTTAAAATTAAAATTCATCTTCCAAAATTAGATTCCCGGCATCGTTATCTTTCGTTAATCTTTGTTTTAAGTAGTTTTCTTTTGTTGTCCGGTCATTTTTATGACCTACTGCAGCTGCGATGACATGAGGTGGTAATCCTTTGTAGTCATACAAGTACTGTACATAAAAATGTCTGAAGAAGTGGGGAGTAATTCTAATATTTTCTGTAAAGGGTAACTCAGTAGCCTTTATGATTTTAGAAATATATTGTGATAAATAATTATCTCTATAAGCAGTATGGTTCTTGGTTTGAAATATGGTCCCGCCATTTACATTTCCGATATCTACAGGCAATCTTCTACGTATTCGAAATGCAACGATGCGATTAAAAATCTCTTTATTAATAGAAACAATCCGTTCATTATCTCGCTTTGTATCTACTGTTAAATAGTAACGTCCGCGTATAACATCATACTCAAGATCTTCCCACTTTGCATGGGCCACTTCTGCAACACGTAATCCCGTAGTAGCTAGGACCGATAATAAAGCATAATTAATTTCATTATCCTTATAGTAATGAAGCAACTGCTTCACTTCCTCATATGATAACTCACGCTTTGGTTTATGTTGTTTATTCACCGCCGTGCTTAGAATCTCTACATGAAGAGGCTCCTGGATATATTGGATTTCGTATAGCCATTTCAAATAAGAACGGATTACACCAAGCTTCCGACTAATCGTAGATGCCTTGTAATTTTCTTTTGATTGATAGGAGATTGCGTCCTGGGATAACCATTTTTGATAGTTACGGATATGGCGCTTTCTTAGATTCCTCCAGACTTGGCCAACTTTATAGTCTTTTACATCTTGCTGTAGAAATTCTGTACTTTGTTTGATAAAGAAGTAAAACTGACTCAGATCACGAGCGTATAGAATTCTTGATTCATCTTTTATACGTTTCTCCTGGTCAAAATGTGTTTGTCGATTCAAGTAATAGTACAGTATCTCTTCGTCTGAAAATCCCTCGTATGTATAAGCATCTTCTCTTTCGTTATTTTCCTTTTTAAATTCAGCTTCATTTATATAATCACGATTCCATACTGCAATTATGTTTGTTAAACTTTGTTTTTGTTTCTCTATATTTTCTAAAGAATTTTCATTATGAATCGTATTCAATTCAAATTTCATTACCCTTCAACTCCTTATTAAATACCCTTATATCTATTATTATAACTGATGTATATTAAAAATTATTTACAAAGTAAAATTAAATTTTATAAAAATGAAAATGTAAAACAACTATAGAAAATCTCCCATTTTCTATGGTTATAAC
>NZ_JBFPJI010000043.1:0-18617 GCF_040838205.1 Bacillus sp. S4 | reverse complement strand
ATTTATATATTTTATAAAGATGAGGATACTATTATGGAGAAACTCTTAAAGTTTGGTTTAGTAGGAATCTTTAATACACTCATTACAATTATTTGCTTCATGATATTAGTAAAACTTGGAATGAATTATCTCGTTGCGAATACCATTTCATATTTACTTGGTGTTGCTAATAGCTACTACTGGAATAAAAATTGGGTGTTTAAATCTAGCAATAAAAGCACGTCAGTGTTTTTCAAATTTCTAACTGTAAATTTAATTGTATTAGCTTTTAATACATTAAGTTTGTTTATATTAGTAGATAAACTTGCTTTCAATACATTTATTGCACAGATCTTTGCAATTGGCGTCGGAATGATTATGAACTTTTTCCTTAATAAAATTTGGACATTTAATGAAACCGAAAGCCCTACTAATTAAAAAATTGAAGCAATTTATTAAAACTACGGAGGATACAAAATGGAAAAATTAATTTCGATTGTAGTTCCTATGTACTTCGAGGAAGAAGTAGCACAGGAATGTTATAATCGTTTAAAGTCCGTTATGCTGCAAAATAATATTAATTATGAATTGGTCTTTGTAAACGATGGTAGTACAGATCGTACAATGGAAATCCTATCAGAAATATCTGCAAATGATTATCGTACAAAAGTTGTTAATTTTGCACGCAACTTCGGACATCAAATAGCTGTTACTGCTGGTATTGCTGCTGCAAAAGGTGACGCTATTGTAATTATAGATGCAGACTTACAAGATCCACCAGAAGTTATTCCTGAACTTATTGCCAAATGGGAAGAAGGATATGAAGTTGTTTATGCAAAACGTAAACAACGTAAAGGTGAAACTTGGTTTAAACTGTTAACTGCTAAATATTTCTATAAATTCTTAAACTATATGTCTGATATCGATATTCCAAAAGATACAGGTGATTTCCGAATCATCGATCGCAAAGTTGCTGATGTTTTTAATCAAATGACGGAACGAAATCGCTTTATTCGCGGCATGATGTCTTGGGTTGGCTTCCGCCAAACGTATGTTGAATATGAACGTGATGAGCGCTTTGCTGGTGAAACAAAATATCCATTAAAGAAAATGATTAAGTTTGCATCCGATGGAATCATTGCATTTTCGACAAAACCGTTACGAATCGTTATGTCTTTAGGCTTATTATCAGTTCTCATTTCCATAATTGTCTTACTGTATACAATTACTGTGAAAATCATCGGAAATGATACTCAAACAGGTTGGGCATCTATTATGGTCGCAATTACATTCTTTAGCGGCATTCAATTACTTGGCCTTGGAATTGTAGGTCAGTATATTGCTCGTATTTATGACGAAAGTAAAAACCGTCCGATTTATATCGTGAAAGAAACAATTAACATTGAAAAAGAAGCGACTGCACAGAAAAAAGAAAAAGTGCACGTATAAAAAAAAGGTAACAATGAAAAACATCATTGTTACCTTTTTATATTGTAATACCCCATAAGTCGCAAACGAAATTCTTTTAAATTTGGATATGCCTCTAAATTAGACAGCATCCCTTGAATAACTGGAATCCTTGGATTTGGTAATCTCATTTCTGCCTCCAAAACATCTAGCGTAACAAGCAATTCATCATCTTCTAATTGATCCGCTAATGTACGCTTAAACACAATAATTTCTTTTAAAAAATGTTCTTTAACTTGTTCCTTAATAAGCTCTGATTTACAAAAAAACTCTCCAAGCCTTTCTTCATGTAAAACGGGTTCTTCCAAAGATTCTATGAGTCCATCTACTAGATGATCTACCCTTTTTAAAATAAACGTCGACACATAGGACAAATCAATTTCTGGTGTTTGTAAAATAATTAGTTCTAAATATCCACGACATATCCCTTCCACCATAATTACTAAATCCAATACATACGGCATAACCTTGTCACCATAAATAGACAACAAACTATTTCGATAAAATGCGTGAGACTCTAATTTCATCCGCATCATAAATTCTTCCACTTCTTTATTAAAAGGAATAGCATTTTCTCTCGCATGCATAATAATAAATTCCTTATGCTTCTGTATATCAGTAAACTGACAATGCAATTGTTTTGCAAATTTTTCACGTGGTAATAACGATTCTTTTTCAATATCCATCATTTTATGTTGAATCTTATCATAATAATATCGAAGTGTTGCTAATAACAGCTCATCTTTCGATTTAAAATATAAGTAAAAAGCCCCTTTTGATATACCGCAGGCTGTGACGATTTCTTGTACTGATGTCGCATTCACACCCTTGGTCGCAAATAACTTCATAGCCATCTCTATAATTAAGCGCTCTTTTTCTTTCATATCTTCTCTCCTAAATTTAATCTCGCATCTTATACTACATACATCTCGCTACTTGTGGCAGTAAAATTCCACTTAATTAAAGTTTCACTTTATTATACCATCTCTTTTCATTGACGACTGACCAATCAGTCAGTTATATTATGTATTAGACTGACCGATTGGTCAATACAATAAAAAGGGAGCGCAAACATGAACAAAATCATCAATTTCGCGTTAAAAAATAAGTTCGCGGTTTGGCTACTAACCATTATTGTTACTATTGCAGGCATTTATTCTGGGATGAATATGAAGTTAGAAACAATTCCTGATATTACAACGCCTATTGTAACAGTAACTACGGTTTATCCTGGTGCTACACCAGAAGAAGTAGCTGATAAAATTTCAAAACCAATGGAAGAGCAACTCCAAAATTTAAGTGGTGTAAACGTTGTTAGTTCATCATCTTATCAAAACGCATCTTCTATTCAGGTAGAATATGATTTTGATAAAAATATGGAAAAAGCCGAAACGGAAATTAAAGAATCGCTCGCAAACGTGAAACTGCCCGAAGGTGTGAAAGACCCGAAAGTCTCACGAGTAAACTTTAATGCCTTTCCTGTTATTTCATTAAGCGTAGCAAGTAAAAATGAATCTTTAGCTGCCTTAACAGAAAATGTAGAAAAAAATGTTGTTCCTGGATTAAAAGGACTTGATGGTGTCGCATCTGTTCAAATCGCAGGTCAACAAGTAGACGAAGTACAGCTTGTCTTCAAAAAAGATAAGATGAAAGAATTAGGTTTAAGTGAAGATACCGTAAAAAATATGATTAAAGGTTCGGACGTATCGTTACCACTTGGCTTATATACATTTAAAGATACGGAAAAATCAGTTGTTGTAGATGGTAACATTACAACAATTAAAGCATTAAAAGAATTAAAAATTCCAGCTATCCCTTCATCACCGAATGGTCAAGGTAATCAAAATGCTGGTGCTGGAACACAAGCACCACAGATGAATCCAGCCGCTATGAACGGCATACCAACGGTTACATTAGAAGAAATTGCTGATATTAAAGAAGTCGGAAAAGCAGAGTCTATTTCTCGAACAAATGGAAAAGAAGCAATCGGAATTCAAATTGTGAAGGCTGCTGATGCGAATACAGTTGATGTTGTAAATGCAGTTAAAGATAAAGTAAAAGACCTTGAGAAAAAATATAAAGACTTAGAGATTATTTCAACATTCGATCAAGGTGCGCCTATTGAAAAATCAGTCGAAACAATGCTTAGCAAAGCTATTTTCGGTGCTATCTTTGCGATTGTTATTATTATGTTGTTCCTGCGAAACATTCGAACAACGCTAATCTCTGTCGTTTCTATACCACTTTCTTTATTAATTGCTGTCTTAGTCATAAAACAAATGGATATTACGCTTAACATCATGACACTTGGAGCAATGACAGTCGCTATCGGACGTGTCGTCGATGACTCCATTGTTGTTATTGAAAATATTTACCGACGTATGTCGTTATCAGAAGAAAAATTACGTGGAAAAGATTTAATTCGTGAAGCTACGAAAGAAATGTTTATCCCAATTATGTCTTCTACAATTGTAACAATCGCTGTATTCTTACCTCTTGGACTTGTAAAAGGTATGATTGGTGAAATGTTCTTACCATTTGCTTTAACAATTGTTTTTGCCCTACTCGCTTCCTTACTTGTGGCAGTTACAATTGTACCGATGCTAGCACATTCCTTATTCAAGAAGGAAAGCATGAGAGAAAAAGAAGTACATCATGAGGAAAAACCAAGCAAACTAGCAAACGGATATAAACGTATACTTGAATGGGCGTTAAACCATAAAATTATTACATCAAGTATCGCTGTCCTTCTATTAGTTGGTAGTCTTGCTCTTGTGCCAATTATCGGTGTAAGCTTCTTACCATCTGAAGAAGAAAAAATGATCATTGCAACATACAATCCTGAGCCAGGTCAAACGTTAGACGACGTTGAAAAAATCGCAACGAAAGCTGAGAAGCATTTCCAAGATAAAAAAGACGTCAAAACAATTCAATTCTCATTAGGTGGCGAAAACCCAATGAGCCCTGGTCAATCAAATCAAGCAATGTTCTTCGTTCAATATGATAACGATACGAAAAACTTTGAAAAAGAGAAAGAACAAGTCGTTAAAGATTTACAAAAGATGTCTGGAAAAGGTGAATGGAAAAACCAAGATTTCGGAGCAAGTGGCGGTAGTAACGAAATTAAGCTATACGTTTATGGAGATAGCTCTGAAGAAATTAAGCCTGTCGTGAAAGACATTCAAAATATCATGAAGAAAAATAAAGATTTAAAAGACGTAGACTCTAGTGTTGCAAAAACATATGCAGAATATACTTTAGTCGCTGATCAAGAAAAGTTAAGTAAAATGGGGCTAACTGCTGCTCAAATTGGGATGGGACTTTCGAATCAACACGATCGCCCTGTTCTAACAACAATTAAAAAAGACAGTAAAGATATAAATGTATATGTAGAAACTGAAAAACAAAACTATGAAACGATCGATGACTTAACAAATCGTAAAATTACAACGCCACTTGGTAATGAAGTTGCTGTTAAAGATGTTATGACTGTAAAAGAAGGTGAAACTTCTAACACAGTAACACATCGTGATGGCCGTGTTTATGCGGCGGTTAGTGCGAAATTAACATCTGATGACGTTTCAAAAGCATCTGCCGCTGTTCAAAAAGAAGTAGATAAAATGGATCTTCCTTCTGGTGTAGATGTTTCTATGGGCGGTGTTACACAAGACATTCAAGAATCATTCAAACAACTTGGCTTAGCGATGTTAGCTGCGATTGCTATTGTATACTTCGTTCTTGTTGTTACATTTGGCGGTGCCCTTGCACCATTCGCAATTTTATTCTCGCTACCATTCACAATCATCGGTGCACTCGTTGCCTTATTAATCTCTGGCGAAACGTTAAGTGTATCTGCGATGATTGGGGCTCTTATGCTAATTGGTATCGTTGTAACAAACGCTATCGTGCTCATTGACCGCGTTATTCATAAAGAAAATGACGGCCTATCAACACGTGAAGCATTATTAGAAGCTGGTGCAACACGCCTGCGTCCTATCTTAATGACTGCAATTGCAACAATCGGGGCTCTTATCCCGCTTGCATTAGGATTTGAAGGTAGCGGCTTAATTTCTAAAGGACTTGGCGTAACCGTAATTGGTGGATTAACAAGTTCAACGTTATTAACACTTCTTATTGTTCCAATCGTTTATGAAGCACTAAGCAAATTTAAAAAGAAAAAAGTAAAATAAAAAATAACCTCGCTGACTGCGAGGTTATTTTTTATTCCCAAACAAGATGAGAAAATCACCATATCCTTCTTTTTCTAACTCTTCTTTTTGAATAAAGCGTAGCGCTGCTGAATTAATACAGTAACGAAGGCCATTTGGTCCTGGACCGTCTGGAAATACATGCCCCAGATGTGAATCTCCTTCTTTACTTCTCACTTCCGTACGCGTCATATTATGGCTAACATCCATTTTCTTTTTCACACTAGCTGACATAACTGGTTTCGTAAAACTCGGCCATCCACAGCCGCTATCGAACTTATCGAAAGAAGTAAATAATGGTTCACCCGAAGCAATATCTACATAAAGCCCTTCTTCTTTATGATTCCAATATTCATTTTGAAAAGGCGGTTCAGTTCCATTTTCCTGTGTTACATAAAACTGCATCTCGTTTAATCTTTCTTTTAAATGAGCATTATTCTTTGGCCAATGTTGTTTAATAAAAGTATCTCGTCCTGATCCTTTACGGTATAACTCATAGCGGAATGTGTTTTTCTTATGATAGCCTTGATGATATTCTTCAGCCAGATAAAACGTAGTAGCTGGCAATATTTTTGTAGCAACCGGCTTCGAAAAACGTCCACTCTTCTCAAGCTCTTCTTTTGAAACCTCTGCCTTTTTATGTTGTTCTTCATTATGATAAAAAATCACTGTTTCATAAGACTGTCCACGGTCGTGGAATTGCCCCCCCATATCAGTCGGGTCAATCTGTCTCCAATATATATTTAACAACTCTTCATACGGCATTTTATTTGCATCAAATGTAATTTGTACTGCTTCATAATGCCCAGTTGTTTCCGAGCACACTTCTTTATACGTTGGATTCTCTTTATGGCCACCTGTATAGCCTGAAACAACCTGTATAATCCCTTCCATCTCTTCAAACGGCGAAACCATGCACCAGAAACACCCACCAGCAAATGTAGCTAATTCCTTCTTTTCATTTATAGCCATTATTTCACCCCAATTGTATATTATTCTTACAGTATGGCATAGAATACCATACTTTATAAAAGAAAAAGCATCGAATATCGATGCTTTTTCTTACTTTATTTTTTAGAAAAATCCTTCTCAGTTTCATCACTTGTCACATCTAAAACATCTAATAAGAATATGAAGATTGGGATACCGATAATAAGCCCCCATACACCTAAGAAATGCTCAGAAAAAATTAACACCATAAATGTGTAGAAGATTGGTAAATTTGTTTTTTGTGACATAAACTTCGGATTTAATACATAACTTTCAAGCGCATGAATTACTGTTACGATAACTACAATATAAACGACATACATAATACCGCCGATATTGTAAGCAATCATACAGAGTGGGAATAACGAGATAATAACACCCGCCACTGGAATTAAACCAAGCAAGAAAATCATTAACGCTAAACCTAGTAATTGAGGGAATCCTAATATCCATAATGCGATAACAGATAAAACACAGTTAACAATTGCAATTAAAAATTGTGCTTCGATTACTTTTCCGAATGAACGTGCAAATTTCTTTCCGAAATACTCTATTTCGTTATAAAAAATTGCAAGTCGACTTTCTTTAAATTTCGAAGTAAAAGCAACAATACGTGCTTTTTCAAGTAAGAAAAATAAGCTCAAAATTACAGAAAGTAAAACTTGAAGGCCAAATTTCCCAACATTCGTAATAGATTTATACAAAATGTCTACGCCTTGCCCTACATATTTAGAAAGCTCCATATGATTCACAGCATTAACTGCATACTTAATTAATTCACTATCAGGTGGATTTCTTAAAAATACATTGAATTGATAAATCAATTGTGAAATTTGTATTGTTAATACCGGTAAATATTTAAATAGCGTAATGGCAATTCCTGCCACTAACATTACATATAAAAGCGCTATAATAATTTTCCGATTAATTGGCATGAAATGATCTAATTTACGAGAAATAAACTTTTGGAATCGATCCATTAAATACGTCAACATAAACGTAATTAAAATTAAATTTAACATACTTTGCATCCCATACAATATGAGAGCAAGTAATACTAATACGATTAACCTCTGAAATCCTTTGCTTTGAAACAGGTTTTTTATTTGCATAATCGACGAGTACTCTCTCCTGTCCTATAAAGTAAAACTTTAACAAGTAGCTCTCTCTATTCTCTACTTATAATTATCCTTTAATATTAAAGCCATTGCGAGCAATTTATCTTCAACCTTAACCGCTCGTTAATTGTGCTATATATTATGTTACTTCTTATTTTACAATACAATGACCTATTTCAAAACGCATTATGCACAGTATTAATGAAGATTTAAGGAAACTTTTATTCTTCAATAGGTCTTACCACTACTGTAACATAAAAAGCAAGCTATCAGTAGAAATCCGTCCTACAAATAGCTTGCTTTTATATTTTTTTAAGTAAGTTATATTACCCAATGAATGGCATAAACATCGGAATGATAACTACTGTTACAACACCAACTACTGTCACAGCGATACTTGCCATAGCTGCTTCTACTTCACCCATTTCGATACCTACTGCAACCCCTAACGCATGTCCCGCTGTTCCAAGAGCTAAACCTTTAGCAATCGGATGTTTAACTCTAAATGTTTTTAAGAATAAAGCTCCTAATGCGTATACGATAACTGCATTAAAGATAACTGCAAATGATGTAATTGCTGGAATACCACCGATACTTTCAGAGATTGGTAATGCAATTGCTGTTGTTGCTGCCTGCGGTAACATTGAGTTCATTACAGCTGTATCTAAACCAATTGCTTTTGCGACAATGAACACAACAACCACTGAACAAATAGATCCAACCACGATAGCCGATAAAATTTGCCACCAATATTTTTTTAACTTATCAACTTGTTTATATAATGGAATTGCAAATGCGATTGTTGCTGGTTCTAAGAAGAAACTAATCATCTTTCCGCCCGTATTATATTCCTCAAAGGTAAAGTTACCTACCTTTAAAAATATAATCCCTAATACCATTGCTACGAATAATGGTGTAAATAAGAAGAATCCTTTTGAGTGTTTGAATAAAAACGTTCCGATTCCGTATGCAATTAATGAAACGACGATTCCGAAATATGGAGTCATTGTGCTTGTCATGTTCATTACCTCCTAACCATGTATGGTCTAAAATAGTCACGCGACTTTTCCGTGTTTGCTTCCTTTGTTTACAACTTTCAACTCTTTTGTATCTTTTGTTTCTTTGTCATCTTTACCTAAAATCAATTGTGCAAATAAACCTGTTACAGCAAGTAAAATAATTGTTGCGACAACGATTACAGTTAGAATTTGTACGAAATATTGGCTCATTACACCAAGAGAGTTAATAACTGAAATACCTGACGGGACGAAAAGGAATCCGATAATACCTGTTAAAGCTGTTCCGAGTGATTCAACTTGCTCCAATTTAATAACCTTTAAACATAATAGACTAAATAAAACGACTAACCCGATTACTGATGAAGGCATCGGAATTGGTAAATGGGTTGCGATAATATTAGAAACTAACATAATAGCTGAAAAAACGAATATTTGTGATAGAAAACCATATACTTTTTTTGTGCTCATTTTGGCCACCTCTTTTGATTTGGTACCTTTATTTTATAGGATATAAACACCAAAGTAAGCGTTTACATAACGGGATGTCAAATATATACAGCCAATTACAATAATCATACGGTGAAATACAAAAGCTGCTTCTTAAATACGAAGCAGCTTTTTAAGTTCTTTTGCATATGTACGGCTAACTGGGACTTTGGATCCCTCTTTCATAATTAAGTTATAAGTCGAATTAAACCACGGCTGTATTTCAGAAATATGATTAATATTAGCAACGAAACTACGATGAACACGCATAAAAATTGTTTGTGGTAATTTCTTTTCCAAAATGACAAGCGTATCATGTGTTACATATGTTTCTTTCATTGTTTTTACAGTTACTTTCCCATCTACAAGCCCCACATAAATAATATCTTCAATATTAACAAGTACAATTGATTCCTCAATCGGTAATGCTAATTTATGCATTTCGGTCGTTACATCTTGCTTTGTTTCTAATTTTATTTGCTTTTGTTTTTTATATTTCTTTAATGTCTGTACGATACGTTCTTCATCAAATGGCTTTAAAATGTAATCTAATGCATCTACTTCAAATGCTTGCAGCGCATATTGATCATATGCAGTAGCAAACACAATTGAAGGTGGATTTTTCATTTTCTTTAATATATTTGCGATTTCAAATCCGTTATCATCAGATAACTGAATATCTAGAAAAACAATATCTGGTTTGTTTTTCATTAATTCTTCTAATGCATCCTCTACACAATCCGCCTCACCAATTATCTCTACTTCTTTTGTTTGCTCTAATAAATATTTCAATTCATCCCGTGCTAACATTTCATCATCAACTACTAATACTTTTAACACTCCGTTTTTCCTCCTCTACTTTTTTCGGAATTACAAAGAGGATCTTTGTCCCTTGATCCAATTCACTTTCAATTTGAAGCATTGTCTCTTTCCCAAATAACCCGATAAGTCGTTCATTAATATTATATAAAGCTGTTCCAGTCCCTTTCTTTGATGGAACTACCATTTTTCCTAATTGCTCTAGACGTTCAATCTCAATCCCTTGTCCATTATCCTTCACTTCAAAGTGAACCATTCCTTCTTTTTCAAACACATGTACCTCGACTTGGCACACTGGCTGCTTTTTCGGAAAAGCATGGCGCAATGCATTTTCAACTAATAACTGAAGCACAAATGGTGGAACTAAAGTCACCTTTAGCGCCTCTTCAATGTACATCTTCACTTCATACTTATTCGGAAATCTCGCTTGCTCTAACGATAAATATGCATGTACATGATTCAACTCTTGTTCTAATGGAATAAGTAATTGTCGTGCCCCTTGCAAATTACAACGAAAATAAACGCTAAGCTGCAATAATAATTTTCTCGCCTTCTCTACATCTGTTCGGCATAAAGCTGATACTGTATTAATTGCATTAAATAAAAAATGCGGATTG
Organism: Bacillus sp. S4; assembly: GCF_040838205.1. NCBI lineage: Bacteria > Bacillati > Bacillota > Bacilli > Caryophanales > Bacillaceae > Bacillus > Bacillus sp. S4. The sequence goes on along the minus strand of NZ_JBFPJI010000043.1, from coordinate 7,914 downwards.
ATTTGTGCTTGCAGCGCTTTTATTTCGGCATCTTGCAATAACTTACTTTGTAACTCAGCTTCACCTAACTCAAGCTGTGTGGAGAATATTTTCGCTAGCCCTTCCGCTAACTCTTCTTCAACACGACTTAATTGATTAGAGTTTTTAAAATAAAGTTTTAATGTTCCTATCGTATTTCCATGTGAAGTTAATGGAATAACAACTGCCGCTTGTAATGGACACCCTTCATGTTGACAATTAATAATCTCACGTGATTTCGCCTTCATTATTTCCCCTGTTTTTAATACTTCTTTTGATAAACCTGTTATTAAACTGTGTGAAGGAATATGATGATCTGATGCTAATCCAACGTGAGCTAAGATTTTCTCTGTATCTGTTAAGGATACCGCATCTGTTCCTGTAAAGCGGTGAATAATTTGTGCCACATGTTTACAAGACTCTTCCGTTAACCCTTGGCGGAAATATGGTAACGTCTTATCAGCAATTCGTAATACTTTATGCGTTTGTAAAGCTTTTGCGTTTTCTTCTTGTCGTAAAATAGCTAGTATCATCGAAAGTAAAATAAAACTGCCAAAACTATTTACAAGAATCATCGGTAGCGCAATTGTTTTCACAACACTAAGTCCATCTTCTATAATTAATAGAATCATAAGCATTTCTAAAGTAACGATAAAAACACTTAAAACCGCAGAAAATTTAGGTGTAATAGTACGGTTATATTTTTTGAAGATGTATCCAATATAACCTGTTATAATCCCAGCCAAAATTGATGAGATTGCACAACTTACTGCCGTGGTCCCGCCAAGCATATAACGATGAATACCCGCAATAGAACCTACTCCAATTCCGACGATAGGACCACCTAGCAACCCACTAATTCCCACACCCATAATTCGTGTATTCGCAATTGTGCTGGATGATGAAACACCTTGTAACCAATTTTCATTCATAATAGTATTTCCTGCTATTTCAATCCCTGTGTAATTGCTCACAATTGTAAACACTGAAAAAATACAAATAAGCTTAAACTTATCTACATATCCGTCTTGCTTATGAAGAAGACGCCGGAACGTTTTAATATGAGAAAGTAAAAATCCTAAAATAACAATAAGTCCGACGCGTTCAATCATCATAAGTACTAAATTTAGCATCTGTGATTCATTCCTTTTTATATTAGTTAGTTTTATTATGGGAAAATAATGAAGCGTGCGTCAAGAAGAATGAAATGCTTTTTGAAATATTTTACACATAACAATCGCCCCTTTATTTGACAATCTAGTAGAAGAGTGCTAAAAATAAAGTAATATAATACAGTCCTTTAACCCAACCCCGTGAGGTTGAGAAGGAAGTCGGAATATAATATACGTATGTTCTCTTATAAGGGGGCTACGTATGCTTTTTGGCCTTCTCATCATATCAGGTGAGAAGGCCTTTTGTTATTCTTCCATAGCGACTGTAGAAGAAAATTAGGAGGAGTAATAATGAACATTACTACTGATGTACAACCAACAACAGAGGAGACGAAAGAAAAAAGATATAAAACATTATTTGGTTCTGCGCTAGGATATGCAGCAGAAGGATTAGATATGTTGCTCTTATCTTTCGTACTTGTCTACATTCTAAAAGAATTTCACCTTAGCCCTGTCGAGGGAGGGAACTTAACATTAGCCACAACAATTGGGATGTTAATTGGTTCCTATTTATTCGGATTTATTGCTGATTTATTCGGTCGTATTCGTACAATGGCCTTTACAATCTTACTATTTTCACTAGCAACCGCACTTATTTATTTCGCAACAGATTATTGGCAATTATTAATTCTTCGCTTTTTAGTTGGAATGGGCGTTGGTGGTGAATTCGGGATTGGAATGGCCATCGTAACAGAAACATGGTCTAAAGAAATGCGCGCTAAAGCGACATCAGTTGTTGCACTTGGCTGGCAATTTGGCGTCCTGGTTGCTTCACTCCTTCCAGCATTTATCGTCCCGCATTTTGGATGGAGAGCTGTTTTCTTATTTGGACTAATTCCAGCTTTACTAGCTGTCTATGTACGTAAAAGTTTAAGTGAACCGAAAATATGGGAACAAAAACAACGCTACAAAAAGGAATTGTTACAAAAAGAAGATGAAGGTAATTTAACGACTACTGAAGCAGAACAACTAAAACAAATGAAAAAGTTCCCACTTCGAAAGTTATTTGCAAGTAAAAAAGTAACAATAACAACAATTGGTCTTATTATCATGTCATTTATCCAGAACTTCGGATATTATGGAATTTTCACATGGATGCCAACTATTCTAGCGAATAAATATAACTATACATTAGCAAAAGCAAGCGGTTGGATGTTCATTTCTACTATTGGTATGCTAATTGGAATTGCAACCTTTGGTATTCTAGCCGATAAAATTGGCCGCCGCAAAACATTTTCATTATATTATATTGGCGGTACTATATACTGCCTCATTTACTTCTTCCTATTCACAGATGCGACATCATTGTTATGGGGAAGTGCCCTACTTGGATTCTTTGCAAATGGAATGATGGGAGGATTCGGAGCGATTTTAGCTGAAAATTATCCTGCTGAAGCTCGCTCTACGGCAGAAAACTTTATTTTTGGCACAGGGCGTGGGTTAGCTGGATTTGGACCGGTTATTATTGGATTACTCGCTACGGGCGGCAATCTACTTGGAGCGTTGTCCCTAATTTTTATTATCTATCCAATCGGATTGATTACGATGCTATTATGTGTACCCGAAACAAAGGGAAAAGTGTTAGATTAAGCATAAAAGAGGAAGCATCTCACTTAAGATGCTTCCTCTTTTCAATGTTTGTTTATTATTTACTTTGATTTACTAGCTTTCTGGAATAAGAAAGCTGTTTTATCTTTTTCTTCTACAATTCCTTGCTTTAATGCTAATTCCCCTGCAACTTTAGGTGCTAGCCACAGCATCGGGAATAATAGAATTGATACAGGAACAGCCGTCACTACAATAAAGGATTGTAGTGCATTAATACTTCCCTCACCCATATATAAAAGAATTGCTGCAACTGCGCCCATAATAAGCGACCAAAAAATTCGCAAGCTAATTCTAGGATCTCCATCTCCGGTCACTGCCATTGAAATGGAATAGGCCATTGAATCTCCTGTTGTCACTACAAATAAAATTGTTAATAAAAGAAATGCTGGTCCGATAATATTAGAAAGTGGTAATTGTTGCGTAATTGCAATCATAGCTGCTGGCATACCAGATTCACTTAATGCCACCGAGATAGAGCCTGGCTTCATTAACTCATAAAACACACCAGATCCGCCCAGTATAGTAAACCAAAACGTTGTAATAATAGGTGCGATAATTCCAATTGCAACGATTATTTCTCGAATCGTTCTTCCTCTTGAAATTCGGCTCACTAAAATTGCCATCATCGGTCCATATCCAATAAACCATCCCCAGAAGAAGATTGTCCACGACCCTAACCAGCCTGTATCACCACGATATGTGCTTATTGGAATAAATTCATGTATATAAAATCCAAACGAAGAAACAAATGAATCAATAATAAATCCACCTGGTCCAAATAATAATACGAATGCCATTAATAAAATTGCTAGTCTAACATTTAAATCACTTATAATTTGAATCCCTTTATCAATTCCCGTTACCGCAGATATAGTAGAAACAGCTACTACACAAACAATAATGGCTAATTGAGTAGTAAACACATCAGGAATTCCAAACAATGCTTGTAATCCGTAACTTGCTTGTAGTCCTAAAAATCCAATTGGACCAATTGTCCCTGCAGCTACCGCAATAATTGCAAACACATCGATCATTGTTCCAAGCCAACTCTTTCGCAATTTCTCCCCAAAAATAGGATATAAAAGCGTTCGAGGTTTTAACGGCATACCTTTATGATAATGCCCATACATCATAACTACTGCACTAATTGTCCCTAAAATCGTCCATGCTAAGAAACCCCAGTGCATATAACTTTGTGCTAAAGCAGGCATGACTGCTTCTTGCGTTCCAGCGGATACACCTTCATGTATTGGCGGAACTGTCATAAAATGATACATCGGCTCTGCTGCTGCCCAGAAAACACCACCGCCAGCAAGTAGCGTAGCCATAATAATTGCTAACCATTTCGCCGTACTAATCTCAGGCTTATCTAGCCCCCCGAGTTTAACCCTCCCATATTTTGAAAAGGCCATACCCATCGCAACGACAAATGTACCAATTAATAAAACTTGCCAAAAAGCACCAAAATATTTAATTGAAGCTGTAAAACTGCTATTAATGACTCCCTCTACGTAACTTTTATTTAAAATAACTGCAATTACAAATAATAAAAGTGAGCCACCACTAATAAGAAATACAGGCCAATCAGTTTTTTGACTCTTCATCCTCATTTACCTTCCTCCTTCCTCAGCAATCTAAAAAAACAACTTCATTATGTTTTATTGTTTATATTCCACACACAGTAATTATATAAGTATAATGCTTTAGTGATTTCACACACTTATGTTGTCCCTAAAAATATGCTAAATCCTTTATTTTAAAAGAATATTCTATTTCTCTTACATAAAAACGCAAAACAAAAGACCTTATATTTCTATAAGGTCTTCGAAACAGAAATTTGATTATAACACAAGGAAATGGCCGTTTCAAAAAAGGTCGTGCTAAAAGAGCTAGAAGTAAAGGCTTCCAACTGCTATCTAATAGGAATTAAAAAAAATTTAAATTTCACGATTGATACCTTTATATTACAAACTACTTATGGAAGAAATTAGGAGAGATAATGTCATTTGGATACGGTTTATGATAAATATGAGTTGCAGCAGGTGATAACGGAGGAATTAACCATACCCAGTTGCCAGTTACAACCCGTCCACAAGCAACTTCTTGCTTCTCAAACTGCTGAAATTGCTGGGCGGCAGTATGGTGATCTACAATGCTAACCCCTTGTTTTTTGAAAGAATGTAAAACAGCTATATTTAACTCAATTAACGCTTTGTCTTTCCATAACGTACTATTTCTAGAAGTATCTAAATTCATCATCTCTGCAACTGCTGGAAGCAAATTATAACGGTCATGATCCGCTAAATTACGAGCACCAATTTCAGTCCCCATATACCATCCATTAAACGGGGCTGCTGTATAAGAAATACCACCAATTTCTAAACGCATGTCTGAAATCATCGGTACCCCATACCATTTTACTTCTAGTGATGAAATTGGGTACTCTGGATGTTCAATTGGTACCTCTTTCACTTCTTTTTTAGGAATTTCTTTATATACAGGATCCTTTCCATCAACAGAAAATACAAGCGGTAATACGTCAAAATGTGTACCTTCTCCTTGCCACCCAAGACCTTGACATAAATCAGTAAATGCGGCGGAGTGTGAGTCACCAATCACTCCCATTTCCGTTTTGTATCCTGCATATCGAATTAATTGATGATTATAAAGTCGTATATTATTCTCTTCACCTTGATATTGCTTAAAAATCGTAATTGTCGGTTTAACTTTCCCATCATTCGTCGCATATTTAATATGATGAATTAATGCATTATATACACCTTCCTCATCATTTACTTCACGCGCATCTAATATGTGCATCTTACTCCAAAATAATCTCCCAATGCATCTATTACTATTACGCCATGCCATTCGTGATCCATGAACAAGCTCTTCAAATGTATGCTCATACGTTCCAGTCTTTTCTATCTCTATTAAAATTTCGTTCATACGCTCTTTTATTAATTTCTCTTTATTAAGTTCTTTATAGCAAACGGTAATAAAATTACTTGCTTCCTCTATTAATTGTTTCGTTTTGCTCATAAACAATCTCCTTCTATCTCAACAAGACACTACTACTTTACAGTATAAGCAAAAAGGATAAGAGTCACAAACGAAATCAAAAGTGTTACTTTTATCGTAATATTTTTCGGAAAATTTTTAGAATTTTTGTTGACTTCCGAAAAAAATAAGTGTATTTTTTTACTTGAGTAAACTATTTTTACCTAGACCAACTTTTTAGGTAGAAAGGAGGTAATTTCACGTCTTCATTTCAATTGCCCAATCTTTCATATGACTATGATGAACTAGATCCATACATTGGTGTGATACATTAGCATTCATCATACATGTAAGGTAAATTTGGTGATGTAAAACTAGTATTGTTGAAATAATCATAAATCCCCTGGATTGCCACCGGGGGATTTATGATTATTTCAGTATATTTATGTAATGCTGTAAAACATTTTTGATTTCTGTATTTAATTCTCGGAATGAAAATCCTAATTCACGAGCCTTTCCATTATGTAACGTACAATTAGTCACTTCATTATAAGGTGCTATATTATCTCCTACTTCTTGAATAAGTGCTTTTATTCCCGTTCTTTCTTCTATGAAATGAATAACTTCTCCAGTAGAAACTACCCCGTTGCTACAAGCATTAATTGGTCCTTCTATGTTTCCCATTCCGCACCATGCTAAAAACTCTCCTGCTTCCTTTTCATGTATAAATGACAACTTTCCATCTACATGATCCACAAAGATAGGCTCTTGTTTCATAACATGTTCAACGTAAAATTGTAATCTTTTCGTATAATCATTTTCTCCAATAACAACGGGAAATCTTACCGCAACGACTGGGAAGGTTGCCTGTTGAAACAACACTGCTTCCGCTAATCTCTTTCCCTCACTATAAGTGAAATCCCCTCTATCTCCATACGTAATCGAATATTCATACGGGTTGAACTCTTCTTCTTGCAAGTTTAATGCAGGCTCATATACCGCCATTGAGGATGTCATAACATATTTTTTCACTCTACCACGTAATACTTTACATATAACTTTCGCGGCGTTCGGGCTATAACATAAATTATCGTATACGATATCATAACTTTTATCTTCTAGACGCTCTTTTAGTAGCTCTTCATCTTCTCTATCGACAATCAATCTTTTTACCGCACTACCGAAAGAATCTTCAGTAACTCCCCTCGTAGCAATTGTTATATCGTGCCCCTCTTGTAAAAGCGCTTCTACTAATTGCTTACCAAAAAACCTTGTTCCCCCTAGAACCAACACTTTTTTCACTTTCGTCATCCCCTATTTTGTAAAATACTACCTTAATTATAAACATGAATATAAATAAAAGCATGGAATCATTATAAAGATTCCATGCTTTCTTACATACGATACTTTAACGTACTCGATATTTAAAAATACAATAGCAGCAATAGAAAATAGAAATTACTGATACATAAACCCATAGTTCATATACGAATCCCTCTCCCCATACTCCCATAAAATAAAAGAGTGAAGGCAACGTCAATGTTACCCATGATTGTACAAAAGCAATTCTGCCAAGATATTGATTGATATTCTTTTTTTGTGCATTTAACACAAAGAATAAATACCAAAGTAATGCCCACATAAACCATGTTAACGCATTAACAACATCGTGGAATTGAACAAATGAAACAACCATATAGAATAAAGCAATAATTGCTACCCAAATACAGAACCAGCCTAGTCCACTACTATCCATCCCTTTAATAAAAGTAACGCCTACATATAAATAAGTTAAACCAAATAAAAAAGTAGCTGCATACGAATATACCGTCCAATTACTTTGATCAGAAATCATAATCAAATAGAACGGAATGATAATTTGTAATGCCCCCACAAATAAATTAAAAACACCTGCGCTTTTCATCTCTACTTTGCCTAATATGACAAGACTATTTAAAAATAAAGCTGCACCTGAAAGTAATAATCCTACATAACCCATATATATTCGTGTGAAAGTCTTTCCCTTTCACACTTTTAACCTCCCCACAATATAAAGTGATCCTTTATCCCGCATTAACGGGCAGTAAAACTCCCACCTCAAAATTCAGCTGGAGCA
>NZ_JBFPJI010000465.1:0-1932 GCF_040838205.1 Bacillus sp. S4 | reverse complement strand
GAGTGTAAAGTTCGAGTATTCGAAGTATTACTTGAATTATATCCCTATCCCTTTTCTAAAAATGCGAACAAGTTTTGCCCTATTCTATTCAATAGTTTATTGTATAGAAATATATTGTTCGATGACCATTATGGAACGCACATAATGGGTAAATCCCGATCCTTAAAGAGGATGCCCCTAATCTTCATGTGAAAATATGATCGGATAAGAAAGCTGGCCAATTTATGGTCAGCTTTCTTTTTGTTCAAAGAGTAATTCTTCTTTAATTTCTGTTTGCAATAATAAAGTTTTTCCAAAGCGGCGTTTGCATTCAGCCCGTACTTTTTGGATTGCTAGTAGCTGAGAAGTAGCAGGCACTGTGACAATTGCTTGTCGAGGTTTCCGATTTTCTTCACAAAAAATACATTCCACAACATATTTAGAAATCATAATTTCATCCTTTCGGTTTGAATTTCTAAGAAGGGACTGCTCATGAAGTTGATGTAATCTTTCGTCATCGTTTTACTTTTTTCCTCTTTTTTCAAGGATAAATATAAAGAAAGATAGAAAGTTAGTATGGGGGGAGATAGGATGAAAAGATGGATTGGTACGGCAGCTATATGTATGAATGAAAAGAATGAGTTTCTAATGGTATTACAAGGAAAAGTAAATGAAGAGAAGCGATGGTCTGTGCCGAGTGGAGGACAAGAAGAGGGAGAAGAGCTTGAAGAGTGTTGTGTTCGTGAAGTATGGGAAGAAACGGGTTATGAAGTAGAAGTTATAGACAAGCTATGTGAAAAAAAGGGGATAACATATGGGGTACCAGTTCATGTGTATTACTATGTTGTGAAGTTAATAGGTGGTAACATGAAAATACAAGACCCTGATGAGTTAATACATGAAATAGATTGGAAAGGAATAGATGAAGTGAAAAAATTATCTTTATCGTTTCCAGAAGAATATGAGCTATTATATAAATATACAAATAAAAAAGAAAGTGTTTAAATACTTTCTTTTTTATTGTATCCAAGATAAGAAAAGCGGAACGATAACTAAACTAGCTCCAGCTGTTAAAAGCATTGATAAACTTGCAATTGTACCTTCTACAGGACCGATTTCAAATGCTTTTGATGTTCCGGTTCCATTCGCGCTAGTACCTAGCATTATTCCTTTTGCGAGCGCTGTTTTAATACGGCATATGCGTATGAGCGTAGGACCGAGTAATGCTCCAGTTAAGGCAGTTAATACGACGAAAACGGCTGTTAATTGTGACATGCCGCCAATCATTTCTGAAATAGCCATTGCAATAGGTGTTGTTACAATGTGTGGTGCTAAACTTTGTTCTATTGTAGAGTCAATTTGAAAAAAATCAGCTAATAGTGCGGAAGTAATAACCGATAGAAATGAACCAACAATGACATTAATTAAAATGGCCGTTCCATGTTTTTTTAATAGATCAAAGTGTTTATAGATTGGCCACGCGAAAGCAACCGTTGCAGGTTTCAATAATTCTGTTAGCCAATGACTACCAGATTCGTAGGTTTCGTATGGTGTATCTAATCCGAGTAGTAAAGCAATTAAAATGATTGGGCATACAAGAAGGGGAGAAAGTAAGCTCCAATTCCAGCGTTGATACATTTTTTTAGATACCCAATATGTGAATAGTGTTAATAGTAAACAAAGAAAGCCGATCATTGTGTGGATCCTTTCCGCTTTAATAGCAATTCTGTTAAAAGTCCTGTTACGAGAGTGACACAAAGTGTACTAATCACGATAATTAAAATGAGATCGATTCCATATTGTGATAATGTATCTTTGTAACGAATGACAGCGACTGCAGAAGGGATGAAAAATAAAATAAGTTCTTTTAATAAAAAGTCTGCACCGTCTTGTATCCATTCTTTTTTCACTATGTTAAATTTTAATGAGATTAATAATAAAAAAATACCGATT
>NZ_JBFPJI010000464.1:0-1954 GCF_040838205.1 Bacillus sp. S4 | reverse complement strand
TTTTAGAACAATACACTTCTTGAATATTTTCTATTCTATTATTACGTAAAAATGCCCTAATATGCTCTTCTGAGTTCGAAGATATAACCGCAATCCCGTAGCCTTTTTTATGTAATTCATCTAAAACATCCTTCATCCCATGGAATAAAACGAGATCTTTTATAGCAGGTTGATATAATTTATAAAACTCTAACGCTAATATCGGTAATTTATACAGTGGTACATCGAGTTGTTTACATCTTTCAGCAATAGTCAGTTTTCGTAAAGGCTCGATTTCTTCCTCACTAACTGTCTTATATCCATGCTTTTCAGCAAGTTGATTATAAATTGGTACAAATATATTTTGTGAATCTACTAACGTGCCATCAAAGTCAAAAACAATGTATTTTTGCATTCCCAGACTCCCTTTGTTTTTTTCCTAAACCTATGTTATTCAACAGCATAAATGTCTTACCCTTTCATACACATAAAAAAAGAACAAGATTTTCTCTTGTTCTTCATTAAGACAACCATTTCGGCGGTACATTCGTATTCCAATAAATATTTCCTAACTCATGGTGTCCTGAGTATCCATCATCAAAACGATGATAGTGGAAATTAAAATAATATCCATCTTGCGGTGGATGATCTCTCCTTACATGAAATCGCAGTAAGTCATTTCCTGATTTCGTGTCATAAACATGAAAAATCTTTTCATTATTTCCGCCAGCTGGTCTTTGAGAAATCGCTAATGATTGTAACGATTCTTCTGGTACATCATTTGCAAGTTCCGCAATTGCCTCTTCAATTTTAGGTAATACAACATCTTTAAATTCATCTTCAATTACAGGCCCAATTTTAGAGCCAAATTTTTGCATAGATTGCTTCTCTGCTTCTTGCATCGCATAGTTAACAAAAGTATCGGTGGTTAACCTATCATTCGTTTCTTCATATGTATAGGACGTACTCTCCAAATTTTGTTGCCCAGCTGTGCTCGTAGGCTTGTCCGCAGCTTTGGCATTATCAAGTAATATGGAAGGAGGCGTCACTAAACCAAACGTAAATACGGTAATTAATGCGACTAAGGTTTTTCTAAACCAATTTGGCATTTATGTTCCCTCCCCTTTCACTCATTATATTTTATTTAACGGTTGTTTCTTCTATTATACAAAATGATTGTAATTTTTGCACTTTACAAATTTGTTAACGTTCACATATTTTTCACTTGAATATGAAATTGTAAGATTTCATACACTAGAAATACAACAACAATGAGGAGGCGATCAAATGACTTTAGATGTCATATATTCCGCCGCAAGCATACTCGTTTTAGTATATTTTATTTATCAGTGTGTTACAGACTAGAAAAAAGAGCCATTTCCGGCTCTTTTTCTATGGTAAAAATACAATCCAACCAATGAATACTATAAAAATAACTCCAATAATTACTGCTGGCAATAAATAAAACTGTGAGAGGATGACTGTTCCATACATAAATACGACTGGAAGGAGCAAATAACGATCCGCCTTCCACCTTAATAATAGTAATTCTCCTTCATCACAATATAAATGTAGAAACATTTTCTTCGTAAATTCATTCCAATAATCACGCGCATAGAGAGAAATAGCAACTATAGCAAATACAAGAATAATAGCTGTTATCCACTGCGGAGTCACGATAATACTTACAGTACTTATACATACAATTTGAACATAAAACATTAAAGTACTACTTGTACGCAAAAATTCTTTTAAAAAAGCTTCTACAATACGCGAATCAGATTTTTTTCCTAATATCTTTTTAGAACGAGGGAACATCCACGGTTTTTTATTCGAACTACTCGGCTTCGCAGCATGGCCACCAACTTGCATAATCCCTACCGTCCAACGCATACTTTCTTCTTTTTCTTTCTCAACTTCTTTAAAAAAGAAATTTTTACAATTCATCTTTTCTTTTACCAAGACTATAGTAAAT
>NZ_JBFPJI010000463.1:0-1980 GCF_040838205.1 Bacillus sp. S4 | reverse complement strand
GTCTATTAATTTCAATGAAGCTAGTTTTATACTAGCTTTTTTATATAATAAATCACTCGTCATCTATACAGCTTATTACCTTCCTCCACTCTACCTCTGCATGATTTAATGCTTCATATGTAAACAAATCTTCACACACTTTTTCAATCATATGAGGATTGTTCTTAAGGAAATTCCACTGCAATACTTTAGGAAGAAAATATGTTTCATATTCTTTACTTCCCTTTATTACCTCATCAACTTCTCTTTCACAAATCCCTCTTATTAAATAATCATTTCTTAATTGTATTTGAATTTGTTGAAACGTTTCGCTGTATTTCTTCAATTGGACTAAACAATTAATATACGTACGCAAAAGTTCGTCATCACAATTGCAACACTTTATAATACGATCTATTTCATTCATAATGTACGAGCCTTTTCTTCTATTTGTAATAGCCATTTTTCACGCTTCTCTAGTTTACTCGTTTTCACAGATTGAAAAACTGACCGTTTTATATCGCAAATACCACAAAAACGTAAAACCCCTCGTTTCATCATAATCCAATCCGCTGATCGATATAATAGGGCCACATACCATAACGGTGAGTCTAACGTATTAATAACCCACGCCTTCTTTCCTTTCAATAACCCTTTCGGTAATGACCCCTCATATTTATAAGCAAATCCAGCTACAAAAATACGATCGATAAATCCTTTTAAAATAGCAGGCATGCCCCACCACCATATCGGATATATGAAAAGAAGAATATCCGCCGCTTTCACTAATTCTCTATATCGCTTCGTCTCTTCTTCATTTAGTAAATCACGTCTTTTCTTCTCTTCATTAAATACAAGCACTGGATCAAATTGTTCTTTATGTAAATCAAGTAGCGTAACAGAATGATTTGTTTCCCCAAGTCCTTTTTGCACATGCTCTAAAATTGCCGCATTAAAGCTTGAAGGATTAGGATGAGCGTATATAATTAGTACGTTCACTACAAAGCAACTCCCTCTTTAGTTAAAGTTTCCCCTTCTTTAACATTTTCTCTACAATTTGCACATTTTTCGAACTTTGTAACAAACGATTTAATACTGTTAATAACTCGTCTTTTTCTAAACCTTTCAATTGCTCTTTAACTGTACTCTCACCAGCACCTTGAATATCATAAACAACTGCCGCCATATGTTTACAATAATTTTCGTACGGACACTCGCAGCTACTTTCTGCAAAATCTTCAAGATCAATAACTACTTCATAATTTCCTCCATTACCAGTCACAAAAGCAAATACTTTATTATCATGTACTTCAACATCTTCTACATGTCCCTCTTCATAATATTCATAACCTCTATCAACAATGTATTTCGGAATATACCTATATAGTTCTTTTAATAAATATGCGTACATAACAACACCTCTTCCTTTAATTCCCTTTTGACTTCCAAAATCCTGCATGTTATTCTAATAACTGTCAAGTAGCGAGTCTACGTGACAAACGACTGACACCTATTCGGCGAAGGTGTCTCTTTTCATTTGCAGCCGATATGAAGTGCCTCTTTCAGGCACATTCAATCTTTGACACTACACACTCAACACCATTCCCTGTATCAGGCTGCTTTAGCAGTCTTTTACGCTACATATTTCATTATTTCACGACAAAAAGAGAGCTTAGCTCCCTTTTCCCGCTTTATAAAATACCCCTTTTTCAGCATAGCGATATTCATCATCAGCTAAAGTAATTTTCCCATCCAGTTTGAGTTCATCTAATAGTCTTGATAAATAAAATTGATGTAACATTTTTTTAGTGAATTTTCCTTCATGATGCGAAACGATATGTTCTTGAATATCTAACAATGATATTGGCTTATCTTGCTCTATCATATATTCATAAACTGTACTACGCAGTTTTACGTATTTTTCGAGTGTCACAGTACTTCGCAACCCGATACGATAAACTTAACTAAATCTATACAATTCAATCAAATTTACACAAGTTA
>NZ_JBFPJI010000042.1:0-18619 GCF_040838205.1 Bacillus sp. S4 | reverse complement strand
TAATAAAATACTTTGGCTTAAGAAAACATTTACCTTTTAGTCAAATTTGACTATAATATAATTTATGATTTCCATCCTTTATATCATGTCAATGCAATTTTTTATAAATGAAGAGGGAACGATACAAACTGTACATAAAGTTTGTACGCATTGCACTAAAAAACTTAAGTTAGTTTAATTTTCATTAAAGGAGGGCTATATTTGGAAGCACAACTTTCAAAAAAAGATTCAAGTAAAACAAAATTTGTTGTTGCTGGTTTACTACTTGGTATTCTAATGGCAGCAATGGATAACACAATCGTCGCAACTGCGATGGCAACGATTGTCGGAGACTTAGGAGGGTTCGACAAATTCGTTTGGGTCACATCTGCCTACATGGTAGCAACAATGGCCGGAATGCCTATATTCGGTAAGCTTTCTGATATGTACGGGCGGAAACGTTTTTATATTGGCGGACTAATTCTTTTCTTATTCGGTTCTGCACTTTGCGGGACAGCATCAAGTATTGAACAACTAAGTATTTATAGAGCCATTCAAGGAATTGGTGGCGGAGCTCTTATGCCTATCGCATTTACAATTATGTATGATATATTCCCGCCTGAAAAACGCGGAAAAATGACCGGACTATTTGGTGCTGTTTTCGGAACATCTAGTGTTTTCGGACCTTTATTAGGTGCTTACATTACAGATTATATAAGTTGGCACTGGGTCTTCTATATTAATATTCCATTAGGACTTATTTCCTTCTTCTTCATTACTAAATACTATAACGAGTCTCTAGAATATAGAAAACAAAAAATTGACTGGGCTGGTGCCATTACACTTGTCATTAGTATCATTTGCTTAATGTTTGCCCTAGAACTTGGTGGTAAGGAATATGCATGGAACTCTAATGTGATTATTGGTTTATTTTCAACTGTTATTATTATGCTTATTATTTTCTTCTTCGTAGAAAGAAACGCAACCGAGCCTATTATTTCTTTCCATTTATTTAAAAAACCTTTATTTGCAGCTAGCCAAGGTGTTGCCTTTTTCTATGGCGCAGCTTTTATCATCTGTACAGTTTATATTCCAATCTTCGTTCAAGGTGTTCTCGGTGGTTCAGCCTCAAATGCTGGATTAATTTTGACACCTATGATGGTAGGATCTGTAATTGGAAGTCAAACTGGTGGACAGTTAGCTTCACGAACAAGTTATCGTAACATCATGATAGTATCTGGAGTTTTCTTCGTTCTTGGTATTTATTTACTAAGTACTTTAACAATGGAAACACCTCGTACACTCGTAACAATGTTTATGGTACTTGCTGGACTTGGAGTTGGATTCTCCTTCTCAGTTTTAAGTATGGCATCTATTCACAAACTAGAAATGAGAGATCGCGGTTCTGCTACATCAACAAATTCATTCTTCCGTTCACTCGGTATGACTCTTGGTGTAACGATTTTCGGTACAATTCAAAATCATGTTTTCACTGATAAATTAAAAGCAGTCTTCCCTCCTGAACTAGCAAAAATGGCTCCTAAAGGTGGAGACACAAGCTTTTTATTATCACCAAATGCTACAGAAAAGCTACCTCCTGAAGTACTGAGCGGAATTAAGGATGCTCTTGCAACATCTATTGCTAATACGTTCTTCTGGGCACTTATTCCGGCCATACTAAGTATTATTTGTATTTTGCTTATGGGAAATGAGCGCCTCTTCACAGGACCAGAAACGAAACAAAAACAAAAGAAAGTAAGTTAGTATAGAAAAAAGAAACGGCATATCCCTTTATGAAAAAGGATATGCCGTTTATAATATATATAAAGTTTCTATATACAGGAGTTGAGACAGCATGAGTATGAAATTAGTCATTCTCGGCTTGCTACTCGAAGGAGATAAACATCCATATGAAGTGCAGCACATTATGAAAGAACGACACATGGATTGTTATATTAAATACGCAAAAGGATCACTGTACTACGCCTTCGAGCAATTAGAAAAGCAAGGCGCAATTCGCATTACAACTATTGTTCGAGATACGAATAGACCAGATAAAACAATCTTTCATATAACAGAAGAAGGTAAACGGCTATTTCACACGTTACTATTAAAACAGTTCGAAGCAAAAAACCAAATATATAAACCGATCTATTCCGCACTCTCTTTTGCTCATTTTGGTGATGATCGAGAGTTAGTTCCTATTTTAGAAAAAAAGAAAAATGATACCGTTCAATATTTACATAAAATGCAAACTATATACGATTGTAGCAAAGGGAACATTCCACGTGCACAACTATACATTTTACAAAGCGTTATTGAGCATATTACCGTTGAATTACAATGGTTAAACACCCTCCTTACAGATGCAGTGGCAGGACGGCTTTCAGAAATTGATATTGATGAAGGTTAAGTTTCCGAAGAAGATAGCCCTCTTCTTCGGAAACTTAACCACAATTTATTTCAATTCTCACACCTTTTCTCCACTTATAAAAATCAGAATATTTAAAATAATAATTAATAAAAAACTTTAGAATTTTCTCTTTTTAAAACAGTGGACAAAATTCAAAAAATTGTGTTAGAATTTGTTTCAATATCATATCGCTTGTTAAATTCCTTTCAAAAGGAAAATAGGTACACGGAAATTTCGTTTCGTGTTTAAAAGGGAAGCTTGGTGAAACTCCAACACGGTCCCGCCACTGTAAATGCTGAGATTTCTTTTCTATGCCACTGTGAAAACGGGAAGGTGAAAGAAATTATATAAAGCATAAGTCAGGAGACCTGCCTGTTTTAACAACACTGATAGACTCACGGATGATGATGAGGTGTTAAAAACAAAAAGGAAGGCTTATTTTTCTATGCCTTTATGCTTTTTGTTATAGGTATTTCCGAGTAAACGGAAATGCTTACTTTCAATTAGGGAGGAATTTAAAATGGCAATTCAAACAAGTAACTTAGGTTATCCACGTATCGGACTACAACGAGAGTGGAAAAAAACATTGGAAGCTT
Source organism: Bacillus sp. S4 (assembly GCF_040838205.1). Lineage (NCBI taxonomy): Bacteria > Bacillati > Bacillota > Bacilli > Caryophanales > Bacillaceae > Bacillus > Bacillus sp. S4. The sequence continues at coordinate 15,631 of NZ_JBFPJI010000042.1, read as the reverse complement.
TTTGGTCCAATAAAATTGATGAAGAACAATTTTTAACGACAATGAAAGAAATTCGCCTTCAACACGTCAAAGTACAGCAAGAAAAAGGAATTGAATTAATTCCAGTTGGCGATTTTACATATTATGACCACGTTCTGGATACGGCCTACATGTTAGGATTCATCCCGTCACGTTTTTCAGAGTTTACCTCTTACCTTGATGTATATTTTGCAATGGCACGCGGCTCTAAAGATCATGTTGCTTCTGAAATGACAAAATGGTTTAACACAAACTATCATTACATTGTTCCTGAATATGAAGAAGGATTACAAATCTCTTTAAAAGACAATCGTCCTCTTCGTTTATATGAAGAAGCGAAAAAAGAGTTAGGTGTTGATGGAAAACCAGTTATTTTAGGACCTTATACATTCCTAAAACTAGCAAAAGGTTATAACGAAGAGCAATTTGCCACTATTTTAAAAGAGCTAGTTGCACCTTATGTACAATTATTCTCTGAATTACACGCAGCTGGAGCACAAATTATTCAAGTTGACGAACCAATCTTCGCATCTTTAACAAAAGATGAAATTAATCAAGCGAAAGAACTTTACGAAGCTATTCATAAAGAAGTTCCGAATGCTAATCTTCTTCTACAAACATATTTTGATAGTGTAGAAGAGAACTATGAAGAAATCATTACATTCCCTGTTTCTGGTATTGGATTAGACTTTGTTCATGGCAAAGAAGGTAATGTAAATGCTATTTCAAAATATGGATTCCCAGCTGATAAAATTTTAGCTATCGGTTGTATAGATGGCCGTAACATTTGGAGAGCTGATCTTGATGATGTACTTTCTTTATTTACAACATTACAAAATCAAATCACAGCAAAAGGTTTCATTGTTCAACCTTCTTGTAGCTTATTGCATACTCCAATTGATAAAACGGGAGAAACGCACTTAGCAACTGAATTATTTGATGCACTTGCATTTGCTAATCAAAAATTAGAAGAACTAGTCCTTATCCATTCTGCTCTTACTAAAGGTGTAGAAAGCATAAGTAGCGATTTGACAACATATCGTAATGCACATCATGCAATCCGCTCATCAGCTGCACGTAATCGTGAAGATGTAAAAGTGGCACGTACATCACTTAAAGAAGATGATTTCTCACGTCCCCTTCCATTTGAAAAACGATATGAACTACAGCAAGTAGCTTTACAATTACCGTTGTTACCAACAACAACTATCGGTAGCTTCCCGCAAACATCTGAAGTTCGTCAAACACGTAAACAGTGGCGTAACGGCGATATTACAAATGAACAATATAATCAATTCATTGAACAAGAAACTGCAAAGTGGATTCGTTACCAAGAAGATATTGGTCTTGATGTACTAGTACATGGTGAATTCGAAAGAACTGACATGGTGGAATATTTTGGCGAAAGACTTGCTGGTTTCTCCTTTACTAAAAACGGATGGGTACAATCATACGGTTCCCGTTGCGTAAAACCACCTGTTATTTATGGTGATGTTGCCTTTATAAGTGGAATGACTATTAAAGAAACTGTATATGCACAAAGCTTAACAGAGAAAGTAGTAAAAGGTATGCTCACTGGACCTGTCACTATTTTAAATTGGTCATTCGTTCGAAATGATATTTCAAGAAAAGAAGTTTCATATCAAATTGCATTAGCACTTCGTCATGAAATTGAATTACTTGAATCTTCCGGAATTAGAGTAATCCAAGTCGATGAGCCTGCACTTCGTGAAGGTATGCCGTTAAAAGAAAAAGATTGGGATGCATACATTACATGGGCAGTTCAATCATTCCTTTTAGCAACATCTTCTGTAGAAAATGAAACACAAATTCATACTCATATGTGTTACAGTAACTTCGAAGATATTGTAGATGCAATTCGTGCATTAGATGCAGATGTTATTTCTATCGAAACATCAAGAAGTCATGGAGAATTTATTAATACATTAAAACATACAACATATGAAAAAGGAATTGGTCTAGGTGTATATGATATTCATAGCCCACGTGTCCCAAGTAAAGATGAAATGTTCGCAATCTTAGAACAATCTTTACAAGTATGTGATCCTAAATATTTCTGGATTAATCCAGACTGTGGTTTAAAAACACGAAGAACTGAGGAAGTTATACCTGCTTTAGAGCACATGGTTCAGGCAGCAAAAGACGCTCGTTCTCTCCTAAAAACAAACGCATAATAAAAAAACGTGTTATCCTTCAAAAAGGATAACACGTTTTTTTATTCTACACTCTCAAAATAGAAGTCGTATTGTACTTTATACAATTCATCGTCTGTTGGCTCTTCAAGAGGAGTTGCCTGCAAGACTATCATATATTCCCCGTTAGGAATAGGAATATGCAATTTATTAGAAAGAATACTTGTTATATATACTTCTTCATTCTTCACTGTGAAAGGAACTGATATCGTTCTAACCACTTCTTCTTTGTCAATATGATTTCCGCAAGTAACTTCTACTTCACAAGTATAGTCAGAGATTGCTTCAAAAATAATAGCTCCATCCACCTCAGCATAGCCTCTTTCAAAATCTTCAGGAGTCCAATCTACATAAGGCTGCTGACCATCATAATTCATTATCATTAATTGCGAATATGAAATTGTTAATTCCATAACTACCCCTCTCCTCCACTATGAAATGTACGCCAATTACTATTTCACTTCAAATTTCACACGCGTACCATCTGGATATTTGTCTAGCTTATTCCCTACCCAAGAACCTGCACCGCGGTTATCTGCTGGACTTATATATTCAATATGGGCTCCTTTTCCACCCTCCTTACACATCGCCATCGGCCATTCATCACGATCATAACCTTTCTTCGTCGGATATGGCGCTAACGATAATTTCCTTCTATCCGCTGCACCATTACGATCAATTGTGCACAGTTCTGAATGCCCTTCTTTTATAGCATCCGTTATATGTTTCCCGGTCTCTGGATATCGTTCTTTCGGGAACTCTAGAATTTGATCATACGTAGTTGTTTTTTTAGTACTTGTCTCCTCTGGCACAAGTACTTCATATACCGCTACCAAAAGAGAAAGAATTGCAATAATTGAAATGATAATACCTTTAAATTGCTTCATGTGTACCTCCGTGTTCCTACCAATTTCTTTTCCTCAGTTATTATAACAAACTTCTTCTATGTATGTTTTCAGACATTATTTTAGCTCTTCCTCTCCATTTCGCCAAAAACATTCATTTTTCCTCATCTTTTCACTAATGCTGTAGAAAACTAATAACCTTCCGACATTCTTTTTCAAAGGAAGTCCTCATAAAAGATTGAAATGATATATACGATACTTTTTGGGGAGGAACTATCATGGAAGCTATTTATAAAACGAAAGATGTTACAAATAAAACAGGTATCCCAAAACATATAGTCCGAAAATATAGCCAACTCTTAGAGGAACACGGTTATATTATTTCCAAAACAGCTGATGCTCGTATTTATAAATTGGATGATTTAAAACTATTGAAATCTATACATGAAAGAGCTGCTACATTACAAGAAGACATTTCAGAAACAATACCTATTATTTTAAAAGAAAAAGAGGCCCCACCTGTCCCTGTTATTCAAGATAAACAAGAGATACAACCGAAAGAAGATGGACGTAACTTTGAGGAGTTCATGTTAAAACTTGAAATGCTTGCTCAATTAAATGAAGCAATTATTCATCAAAACTCTACTCTCATTACACAAAATCGTTTAAAAGACGAGAAATTAGATGAACTAATGCAACAAGTTTATGTAAAAGAAGGCTCTCAAGAAAAAATGTTACAAGAGCTAGTTGTTCACGCCGCTCAAACAGATGCACTCCAAAAAGAAAAGATGGACTTATTAATGAATCATATGTATAAGCGAGAATCCAAACAAGAAGAAAAAATGAATAAACTTGTCAATCAAATTTACAATAAAGATAGCAACCGCGATGCACAACTTATGCAAGTTATTCGCGAAATTCAAGAAACAAAAAAATTAGTCGCCGCCTCAAAAGAGCAAAGCTTCTTTCAATCATTTAAAAGTTTATTCGTTCGAACAAAACAAGATAAAATAAATGAATGAAATTTCGTATATTTTTCTAATGCAAGATAAAATAAAAAGTTACCTTCTACCGGTAACTTTTATTCCTTATATCGTACAGCTGGCAATATAATAATAGCTTCAGTTCCTTTTCCGCTTTCACTTTTATATTCCAATGTACCATTATGCGCTTGTAAAATACTAAATGTTACCATAAGACCTAATCCTGTTCCTTTTTCTTTTAAAGAATAATACGGTTGTCCAAGCCTTGCTAACTGTTCTTTTGTCATTCCAACACCACTATCTTTAACTCTTATTATTATCATTTCATCTTTTTGAATAGCCGTTACTTTTAAATACCCTTTGTTTCCTTGAATTGCTTCAATACCGTTTTTAACAACATTCATAATAGCTTGCTTCAATTTCGCCTTATCGCCGATAGTATAAAGGCTCTCAGAAATCTCAACTTGCAAATAAACGCCCTGCATCGCTGCAAATGATGACATAAGAGTTGTCATTTCAATTAATTGTGCTGATAAACAAATATGTTCTTTTTTTTCAATTTGAGGCCTTGCTAAATTTAAATAATCTGAAATAATCTGTTCAGCACGATCCAGTTCAGCTAATACGAGACGCATATAATCTTTGTTTTTTACGTCTTCCGTACTCTCTAGCAATTGAATAAACCCTCGTACAACAGTGAGAGGGTTTCGAACTTCATGTGCAACACTTGCAGCTAACTCACTTATAATATTAAGTTTTTCTGATTTTTGCATTTCTGTACGCAATAATGCATTTTCGTTTAAATACTCAGTCAAATACACTTGAAATACCATTGTCATAACCATAATAAGTGATGCAAATATATACCCACTATATAGATTAGATATGTACGGTGTAAAACCTGTTTCTAAAAGGACATTCAACATCCCGACTACTAATGAAACAAGAACATAAAATGATGCAATCATAAAAGCTAATATTAGCTTCTTATCTCTTGAAAACAGAGACCATTTCTTTGACAAAAACAATGGAATTATCGAAAGAAATATAACTTCTACGATAGGCAACCAACTGAGCCCCTTAGAAATCCATTCATATGCAACAAAAATAATGGCAGGGATGAGCCCAACAATCCCACCATATAAAAAACCACTAACAATTGGGATTGGATGGAAATTGTATCCGCAAACGGTACCAAAACAAATAGAGTATGTCATGGAGAGAACGAGTGTAACGCTAGATAAAAACATAATAAAGTAGCGATTAGGCTTCGGAAGCATTTCTTGATAACGATTTAAACGAATCGCTTCATATAAAAATAGTGGTAAAATAATGATGGCAATTTGGATCATTAAATCACGAATCAGCTCCATAGCCTGTCATCCCCTATATGTATTTTGATATGATTATATCATTTTATAACTCTATTTGTTTTAAAATTTTGATTTTTCTTAACATTTTTGTTAATTATTTGTTAACAACTAATAATAAATGTTACAAATTTCCGAAATGATTGTAAACCCTGTACCAAATTTCCTTCGTGCAGTATACAATGAATACGGATTACAAAGAAAATAAAAAACACTTCACTAGACGGACAACTATTGCAAAATACAGCATATAATCCATACTATCTATGTTTACAAATAAGTGATCATTACTTTAGTAGGAGGAAGATAAATATGGCGGGTACTACGCTTGTTTTAAAAGAAGAAAATTTGGTTGTGCTAGAAAACGTTGAAAAATCAGTATACGAAGAATTGCAACATAAAGCAGGGGAAGAAGATTGTACATGTGCTGTAAATGAATCCGTTGTCCATCTTGGCAGAGTATCTTCCGTACTTTGGAACGAAGATGAAATAGATTGGGAATACGGTTATTAAAAGTCGCTTGCAGCGGCTTTTTTTTTGTTTATGCTTAAACAAATGGAGTGAAACTTTAATTAACTCACACAACTTATACTCTTATGGACATTTGGATTCTCACATAATTTCTTACTTCCACTGAATTTTTAAAATAGCGGGGGAATTTTATAAACAAAGCGTAATAGTTAAAAATATGATAAAATGAACTTAATTTTCAAACGGAAGAAAGGGAGATACAATGGAACAATTCATTAATCCTAGAGTGAAGGACATCCAAATTTCTGGAATCCGTCAGTTCTCTAACATGATTCAAAACTATGATAATCTCATCTCTTTAACAATTGGGCAACCCGACTTCCCTACACCTTCTTTAGTAAAAGAAGCTGCTAAACGGGCCATTACAGAAAATTATACAAGCTATACACATAACGCTGGTTTACTAGAATTACGCGAGGCGGCTTGTAACTTTGTAAAAGATAATTACGATTTACATTATTCACCTGAAAACGAAACCATCGTTACAATCGGTGCTAGTGAAGCGATTGATGTTGCATTTCGAACAATTTTAGAGGCAGGAACGGAAGTGATTTTACCTGCTCCTATTTATCCTGGTTACGAGCCGATTATTCGACTATGCGGTGCAACTCCCATTTTTATAGATGTTCGTGAAACTGGATTTCGTTTAACAGCTGAAGCTCTGCAAAATGAAATTACAGAACGAACAAGATGCGTCGTTTTACCGTATCCTTCTAATCCAACTGGTGTTACCTTATCAAAAGAAGAATTAGAAGATATTGTATCTATCTTAAAAGATAAGAATATTTTCGTTCTTTCCGATGAAATTTATAGCGAACTTGTATATGAAGGGCAACACACATCTATTGCTCAATTCCCAGAAATGCGTGAGAAGACTATTGTCATTAATGGCTTAGCCAAATCACATTCTATGACAGGATGGCGTATTGGATTTTTATTTGCTCCTAATTATTTAGCAAATCATATATTAAAAGTTCATCAATACAATGTGACATGCGCTAATTCAATCGCCCAACATGCTGCAATTGAAGCGTTAACAGCTGCTAAAGATGCACCTAAGATGATGCGTCATCAATATAAAAAGCGCCGTGATTACGTATATAATAGACTCATTCAAATGGACTTAACAGTCGAGAAGCCAACGGGTGCATTTTATTTATTCCCATATGTCGGAAACTTAACATCTTCATCATTTGATTTTGCACTTGATCTTGTAAAAGAAGCTGGGCTGGCCGTCGTTCCTGGAACGGCATTTTCTGAATACGGTGAAGGCTACCTTCGCCTTTCCTATGCTTATAGTATGGAAACTTTAAAAGAAGGCTGCGACCGTTTAGAAGCCTTTCTAAAGCAAAAAGCTAAGAGTTAAACTCTTAGCTTTTTTTACGCATAATGATCACAAGTTTGGCGCTTCAATAATTTATGCGGAATAATAATGCATTTTGAAGTAGACTCAGAATGCTCTACCTTATCAACTAAAGCTTTTGCCGCTTCATACCCTAATTGATAAATATTCACATCAACTGTTGAAAGCGGTGGACTAGCAATTTCTGATAATAAAGCATTATTAAAACTTACAATAGAAACATCTTTCGGTACAACAAACCCTTTTTTAGAAAGTGCGCTTAGTACGCCAAGTCCAATTAAATCATCAGTTGCGATAATTGCTGTTGGTGGTTGCTTTAGTCCCATTAATTCCTCAACAGCCTGTTGACCACTCTCTCTTGAAAAATCAAAGTGTAAAATATACTCTTTCGGTAGTAGAATATCTCCTAATTTCAAAGCATCACTCATACCTGCCAAACGATCTCTCGTTACAAGTAAATCTGATCCACCACCAATGAATGCGATTTGTTTATGCCCTAATGAAATTAAATACTCGGCTACTTCTCTTGCGGCTGTATAATTATCATTATCTACATATGTAATTTCATCTTTTCGATCATATGGTTTTCCGATTAAGACAAACGGGAAATTTTGATTATGCAGATATTGAATGATCCGATCGTTTTCTCTTGAATACAAAAGAATAATTCCACCAATTTGGCGCCCTTGTACCATCTTTACAACACCATTAAAAATTTCGTCCTCCGTTTCACCTGTCGACATATAGAGCGCATACCCTTCCATATGTGCAAATGAACTAATTCCTCTTATAACTTCTGGGAAAAATGGATTTTGAAAAGCTTTACTTGCAGAACTCGGCATAACGAGTCCAAGCGTTTTCGTTGTTTGATTCGCAAGGTTTCTTGCATTTAAATTTGGGTGATAGCCTAGTTCACTCATTACTTTTCGAACACGGCGCTTTGTTTTTTCACTTATACTTGGATTATCAGCAATTACACGTGAAACCGTCGACGGTGCAACATTTGCCTTCTTCGCCACATCTTTAATTGTAACTGTCATAAAAAATCCCCTCCTCTCACTTCTCTGCCCTATTTCATATATTGTTATCTTGCATCTGTGCAAGTAGTAGGAGAAGTCGCAAACTTCCATCACTTCGTTCTATCTCACAAAAATTATCTTATTCTCCCTCTCCATGTATTGTAAGGGAAATAGCTCTATTTTCCTATACTATAATATACTATTTATTTCACATCTTTTCTCATGCTATGTCAAATCTCTTTTCATCTCCCTATAAAACTTTTTATAGGGAGATGAAAAGAGAAATGGGACGTAATGTCCCATTTTCATCCTTTCGTACCTCCAGCTGTTAAACCGGAAACAAAATATTTTTGCAGCGATAAGAATAAAATAGAAATCGGAATTGCAATTAATACTGATCCAGCTGCAAATGTTGTAAATTCATTACCAAATTTCTTCGCTACCATTTCATATAACCCAACTGCTAAAGTATAATTTTCCGGTGTGCGTAAAATAATACTTGCTAAAATAAAGTCTGTAAATGGACCGATGAAAGTAAATAATGCTACAACCGCTACGATTGGCTTTGCAAGTGGCATAATAATTTGCCAAAAAATACGGAAATGCCCCGCTCCATCCATTCGAGCTGATTCATCCAACTCTTTCGGAATCGTATCAAAATACCCTTTCATAAGCCATGTATTCATCGGAATTGCTCCGCCCACATAAATTAAAATTAATGCAAGATGTGTATCAATTAATCCTGTTAACTGCGCTAATATATATAGCGCGATTAACGCTGCAAAATTCGGGATCATTTGGAGAATTAAAAATGTTAATAAACCATTCTTTCTTCCAACAAAACGATATCTCGAAAATGCATAAGCAGTAAAGCTAATTGCTAACACAGAAAAAATCATCGTCATAACACTAACTTTTAAAGTATTTTTATACCAAAGTAAGTAATTACTTGAATCAAGATCAAGTAGCTTGCGATAATGATCTAACGTGGCATTTTTCGGAATAATGTTAGAACCAGACAAACTATCTCCTGGATTAAACGATGAGCCAATTATCCATAGTAATGGATAGAAAATAATCGCACACATTATGAAGATAACTAAATAACTTAATGAAAGACGTAACATCTTTTGTCGTTTAATATTCATTTACATCATATCCTCTTCTTGGAATGATTTTGTTCTCTTAAATTGCCATAACGCAACTGTAATAACGATTAACGATAAAATCATTGTAAGAGCTGCTGCTTTTCCGTACTGAGCCGAAGTCATCGTTAACTTATAGATCCATGAAATTAAAATATCTGTTCCACCTGCATTTTGTCCAGACACAGCAGGTCCCCCGCTATTAAATAGATAAATAATACTAAAATTATTAAAGTTAAACGTATATTGTGTAATTAAAATTGGAGCTGTTGCATATAGAACGAGCGGCAATGTAATTTTGCGGAACTGTTGCCAAGCTGTTGCACCATCTACTGTAGCTGCTTCATATAGTTCTCCTGGAATCGATTGCAATATACCTGTTGTCATTGCAAAAACAAACGGGAAGCCAAGCCACGTTTGAATCATAATTAAAGCGATTTTCGACCAAAATGGATCAGTCATCCAAGCAACCTTTTCAATCCCGAATAAAGCTAATACTTGATTGTTAATCGCTCCGAATGTTTCATTAAACATACCAGCAAATACAAGAATAGATACGAATGCTGGAACAGCCCACGGTAAAATGAAGATTGTTCTAATAACAGCCTTCCCTTTAATCCCAGGCTGATTTACGATAATCGCTAAAAAAATACCCAGTGCAACTTGTAATGTCGTTGCAACGAATGTCCAAATGACAGTCCAAGAGAATACACTTAAAAATGTATCTCTCCACATTGGTAATGTGAAAATATCAATAAAGTTTTTAAAGCCCACCCAATCTACTAATTTAGCTGGAGGGGAGTGATATAAATCATAGTTTGTAAATCCAATTAAGATAACAAAAATGATTGGAAACACGACAACAAAGATAAGTAATAGAAACCCTGGTGAAACCATTAAATACGGAAAACCTTGATCTAATAAATTGCGATATTGCTCTTTTACTGAGTTTAATGGTGTCCCTATATCGCGTTTTTTCCCATTTTGGTATGCATCATATAAGTTAAATGCATATACCCCTAGTCCAAACACGACAACAATAAGTGCCAAAATCCCTTCTACTAATAGAAAGACAGAATGGTCACGTGGAACTTCTGTACCGAGCGTTACAATTCCCCATAATCCTATATTTAATAAATCAGCAAATGCTACAATAAATGAGCCTGTTAATACTAGAAAAATAAGACCTTTTACGTATTGTTTATTATATATTTGGCCCATGCCTGGAATAATAGATAACATGGTCGCCATTTTCCTATGCTTTGAACCGTTCACATCTTTCGTTGGTTCTATAGATGTTTGCATGTTCCTTCCCCCTTTTTTCTTCCTACTTGGAAGGGAGAGAATTCGTGCCTCTCATATTTAGAGGCACGAATTTCACCTTATTTTTTATTGCTGTGGTTTGCCTCAATATTACCTTTAATTTGTTTCACTGCATTATCAAGTGCTGCTTTTGGCTCTTGTTTATTTGATACAACTAATTGAAGCGCATCTCCAGCTGGTTTCCAAACTTCTTGCATTTCTGGAATATTCGGCATTGGGATTCCATTTTCTGATTGAGTCGCAACTGCTTTTGCAGCCTCATTATCTTTAATAATTGGATCTTCCATCACTGATTTTACTGGAGGAATTTCTTTTGTTTTCTCAAATCGAATTTTCGCGTTTTCTTCATTTGTTACCCACTCAGTGAATTTTGTAGCTAAATCATTTTGTTTAGAGAAACTTGTTACATGCCATCCTTTTACCCCAACAAATGTTTTCATCGGTTGACCATTTGGTAATTTCGGCATTGGAGCAACACCATAATCAATTCCAGCCTTTTCCATTGCTTGGAATGCCCATGGACCATTCATAATAGATGCTGCTTTTCCTTCATTAAATAATCCATCTGCAGCTGAACCGCCAGATTCACCAATAATTCCTTTTGGTAATAATTTTTCTTTATACCATTTTTGAATATATTCAGCACCTTGTACTGCACCACTATTATTTAATCCAATATCTGTCGGAGTCAGTTTTCCATCTTTTTCACCAAATACATAACCGCCCATACCCGCCATAAATGCGTTAGCAAAATAGAAGTTATCTCCTAATGTTAAAAATCCGTACTTGTCATCTTTCGTAAAGTCTTTTGAGAAGTTATACAGCTCATCCATCGTTTCTGGTGCTTTTGGCATTAATTTTTTATTATAAATAAAGATTGGTGTTTCAATTGCTTTTGGTAAACCGTATAGTTTTCCGTCGTATGTTTGTGCCTTTATTGATAAATCTGTAAATTTATTTTTTACCGTATCATCCACTTTCACCTCTGAAAGTAGCCCTTCTGTTACCGCATTACCAATATGATCATGCGGTAATGTTACAACATCTGGTCCTGTACCAGCTGGACCGTCGAGACGAAGTTTTTCTATTTGTTTCGTCATCTGAACCTCTACAACTTTTACTTTCACATTATATTTCTTTTCAAAACTTTTCACTGCTGGCTCTAGACCAACACCTTTTTTCTCATCTTCCCAAACGAGAAGATCATAATCTTTCTTCTCGTTACTTGCTTCTTTTTTCCCTGAATCTTTCGGTCCACATGCAGATAACATACCGATTGACAATGCTGAAATCGTTAATAGTGATAATGCTTTCTTCATCCCAAAAACCTCCCTAAATTGTCTATGTACCTCTTTAATTGAAAACGTTTGCATTCCATAGTTTAATAAAAGCGCAAACAATATCATAATCTATGAAAACGTTTGCGCTATTTGTCTATCATTATACATCCTTTTATTCATTTTGCAAATATTAATTTTCAAAATAATCTTATCATACTCTTTATTCATTGACTTTACATAAAATGAATACTACTCTTATAAGCAATATTAAAGTTATGTGGAAGGCAATCGTTTGCAACATAATCTTTATTATTTCGTTTACGGGAACTATATGTATAGAGATATTAAAGGGGGATTTTCTATATGCTTAAAGAAGCGATCTATCATAGGCCAAAAGATAATTATGCATACGCTTACGATGAAAAAACAATTCACATCCGAATACACACAAAAAGAGATGATGTTCACAGCGCCGCTCTCATCTACGGTGATCCGTACGAATGGCAAGATGGGAAATGGATTACAGCGAGTACACCGATGAAAAAAACCGGATCTACTGAGTTATTTGATTATTGGTCGGTTTCAATCAAACCAAAATTTAAACGCTTACGTTATGGATTCGAATTAAAAAACGACGTAGAAACTCTTATTTATACAGAACGAGGATTTTTTTCTAATATTCCAAATGACGATGTCGGTAACTTTTTCTGCTTTCCATTCATTCATGCAAAAGACGTTTTCAGGGCACCATCCTGGATTAAAGACACAGTATGGTATCAAATTTTCCCGGAACGATTCGCTAACGGGGATAGCACATTAAATCCGGCAAACACCCTTCCTTGGAGCAGTGCAGAGCCAACTGCTACTAATTTTTTCGGAGGTGATTTTGCTGGTATTCTTCAAAATCTTGATTACCTTGTGAAGCTTGGAATCTCTGGCATTTATTTCACTCCTATTTTCAAAGCTCATTCGAATCATAAATATGACACAATTGATTACATGGAAATCGATCCACAATTCGGGACGAAAGAAACTTTCAAAGAACTCATTGAAGCGTGTCATAAACGTGGTATAAAAGTAATGCTCGACGCTGTTTTTAATCATAGCGGATACTTCTTTGATAAATTTCAAGACGTGCTGGACCAAGGTGAGAATTCCGCCTATAAAGATTGGTTCCATATTCATGAGTTTCCAATTATAACCGAGCCACTTCCTAGCTATGATACTTTCGCATTTACACCATATATGCCTAAATTAAATACGGCACATCCAGATGTAAAAGAATATTTACTTGAAGTAGGTCGTTATTGGGTAAGGGAATTCCATATAGATGGTTGGCGCCTTGATGTGGCAAATGAAGTCGATCACAGTTTTTGGAGAGAATTCCGAAGTGAAATAAAAGCATTAAATCCTGAAGTATATATTTTAGGAGAAATTTGGCACGATGCACTCCCCTGGCTACAAGGTGACCAATTTGATGCTGTAATGAGCTATCCGGTTACAAACGCTCTACTTTCTTACTTTGCTAACGAGTCCATTAATTCAAGTGAATTTATGAAACAAATTACAGATTCTCTACATTTCTACTCTATGAATGTAAATGAAGCGGCATTTCATTTATTAGACAGCCATGACACACCTAGAATTTTAGCAACATGTAACGGGGATAAAAATAAGTTAAAGTTACTCTATGTATTTCACCTTTCTTTCATCGGTTCTCCTTGTATTTATTACGGCGATGAAATCGGTATGGATGGTGGAATGGACCCTGGCTGTCGCAAATGCATGATATGGGATAAAAAAGAACAAGACACTCTTTTATTTACACATATACAAACATTAATTTCATTACGGAAACAATATAAATCATTTGGAGGACACGGTACTTTTCAATTCATTGAGGCAAATGATGAACATAATTATATTTCTTATACAAAAACATATGAAGATGAAACTATCTTTTTCGTTTTAAATCCTACTAACAGTGAAGTTACAACTTCACTCCCTCTTCGTATTACTGGGAAGAAAATAATTAACATTTATACAAATGAAGAATTTTCAGCGGAAGCAAATGTATTACAAGTTACACTTCCACCGTACGGATTCTCTATTTTAAAATGGTAATAGAAAAAGCCTTATGCCAGGGTGGCATAAGGCTTTTTCTTATTTCAATTTAAATACCATTGCTTCATATGGTCGTAACGTAATGTTTTCTATCGATACATTTTCTACGTCATAATTGTATATTAATAACTCTGATTCACTATAAATAATATCCTCAGGCAATTCAAATACACATTCATCTGCAGTGAAGTTTGCAATCACCAGAAGCTTTTCTTCTTCATATGTTCTTACATAAGCAAAAATAGAAGGGTTATTTTCTAGTATTAAATCATATGTTCCATACACAACTATTTCATTGTTTTTGCGTAACTCAATCAATTTTTTATAGTAATAAAAAATCGATTCTTCGTCTTGGATTGCATGTTTCACATTAATCTCTTTGTAGTTAGGGTTTACCGCAATCCAAGGCTCACCCGTTGTGAATCCAGCATGTTCTCTATCATCCCACTGCATCGGGGTTCTAGCATTATCTCGGCCCTTTATATATATAGACTGCATCACTTTATCTATATCTTCGCCGCGCTCTATAACTTTTTCTTTATACATATTTAATGTTTCAATATCTCGATATTCATCAATCGATTCAAATCGAACATTGGTCATTCCGATTTCTTCTCCTTGATAAATATATGGTGTCCCTTTCATCATATGAAGCACTGTCGCTAACATTTTTGCTGATTCAGTATGATAAGCTCCATCATTACCAAAACGAGATACAACGCGAGGCTGGTCATGGTTATTCCAATAAAGGCTATTCCAGCCTGTTTGTTCTAATGCTTTTTGCCACTTTGTTAAATTTTGTTTCAAAGTAATAAGTGAGCATGGTTTTACATCCCATTTCCCACCTTCTCCAGAATCTAAATCCATATGTTCAAATTGGAATACCATTTGCAGTTCTTTTCTAGCCTCTCCTGTATACAATTTAGCTTCTTCTGTCGTTACACCAGGCATTTCCCCAACCGTCATAATGTCATACTGAGACAATACGTCTTCATTCATTTCATGCAAATACTTATGAATGTTCGGACCGTTCATAAAATGTTTATGCCCTGAAACATATCCTTCTTCATCCGTTTCAACAGCTGGTAAGCCATCTTCTTTAGAAATAAAATTAATAACATCCATACGGAACCCATCAATTCCTTTTTCTAACCAAAACTTCATCATGTCATAAACATCTTGTCTTACCTTTTCATTATCCCAGTTTAAATCTGGCTGTTTTTTAGAAAACAGATGCAAATAATATTCATCTGTCATTTCATCATATTGCCATGCAGAGCCACTAAATGCTGCTCCCCAGTTATTCGGCTCGTTCCCTTCATTTCCAGGACGCCATATATAATAGTCTCTATATTTATTTTCTTTTGATTTACGTGATTCAATAAACCAATTATGTTCATCTGAAGTATGATTAACA
>NZ_JBFPJI010000462.1:0-1994 GCF_040838205.1 Bacillus sp. S4 | reverse complement strand
ATATTAGAGAATAACGAGGATATTAAGGGAATAACCATTGTGGGTGGTGTGCGTGCGTATATGGACAGTTACAATGACTATCCACATGCGCTATTAGAAGAATTACATAAGGCTGAAACGATAATTAAAGAATTAACTAACAGATAGTGATAGAGGAAAAGTATGAAGAGGAAAGCTAACTTTTTAAACTAGATAAAAATAATGCAGGGGGGACTCTATGGAAAGTGAGGAAAAAGCGATAAAAATCTATGATTTCATTAAAAATGGTGATATAGAACAAGCGAAAGAGATAATTATTACTGATAAAAGTTTGCTTGATTTTGTAACGCCTTATGGAACGTGGCTACATGTTTCGGCTAGAGCTGGTGAACTGGATATGATAAAATTTCTTGTTGAATCTGGTCTGGATATTAACCTTAATGAAGGTGTACCAAAGTCAGCGCCTATTGCACATGCAGCTAGTGAAGGTGAAATTGGTATTGTAGAGTACTTATTTGATAATGGTGCAATATTAGATGTTAGTGACCCAAATAGAAATCCACTATTTGCAGCTATTTATGGCGGACACCTTGATATTGTAAAGTTTCTCATTAAAAATGGTCTGGATATAAATATCAAGTATACAGAGAAGACTATGAAAGATATGGGAGCTTATGAATTTGCTATTGAAAGAGGACAAACAGAAATTGCTGAATATTTAAAAATTTATACTTAAGGTGGAAGCCATATATTGATTTAATAGAAAAGTATGGAACACCACATATAATGAATGTTTCGGGTTTGTGCCTTTTCTTGGATTAGGCGGATTAGAAAAGTTGAAAACTAATGATCATATTAATTTAATTACCCAATTCATTTAAAAGGAGAAATTTATATGGACTCTCAATCTGAGGTTAAGAGATTATATAGTTGTAGATTTTTAAAAAATCAATCGGAATGTGAAGAGTTTGATAATATATTAGAAAACTTAGCAGATTGTACTGATGAGAAGCTTATTAAAGAGTTGTGTATAGTATTTGAGGATGAAACACAAGCGGAAGAAGTTATGTTTGGTTTAGTTCATTTTATTGAAAGTTTTGAAATGGAAAAATATCTAACAGAGATGCCTAAAGCTTTACCAAAAATGGTTGAGAGTGCAAAAGAGTGGGCAATTCTACTAAACATAAGAATTTTAAATAGTGATTTATGTAGAAGTGAGTATGCTAAAGTGCTTGTAGGAATGAATCATGATATACAACTAACGGTAATTGATTTACTTAATGAAATTATTGCTGATGACCCTAAAAGATTTGAGAGCACTGCCAATGAGGTTCTTAGTCAATTACAGGGAGTTAATAAAAATAAATAAAAGTGAGAAATGAGTACATAGATGAAAAATAAATGAGAATTGTAGAAACAGTGGAAAGGCAATGTGAATGATATATATTTACAAATATAAGATAACTGTAGCGACCATTTGTATTATGGATAAAACTGAGAACACCCTAGCGAAGAGCTAGGGTGTTTGTGTTATATAGTTTCACCATATGCTTCCGAATTAGGAGCAGGAGTAATCAACGAATCCTTTGTAGCGTTTCCTATAATAGAATGTAGGTGTTTAACGTTTAAATATAGGAAGAAAAACAATTAAGCTTTTATTTTATTTAAAATGGATACTCTATTAGTAGTGAATAATAAATAATTTTGCTTTACTGTCTTAATTAAAATACGATCAGTTGTACCATATGCTGTTCCAATTCGGATTGCGCTTTTTTCTTCAACACCAGCATATGTATTATCTTCAGTTACCTCAGTGATTTCACATAATGGAATATGAATTTTAGAGAATTGCCATGAAATAATTAGTTCGTCTTTTGTTTTTTCAACATTAATACCTAACATGTTACCAAGACCTTTCTATATTAAGATTTTACTCTTTCAATTTTATTATACAAATTTACAGATTTTATTTCTATTTTTTTACAGGAATTATGCAAATAACAACGAGATAAATG
>NZ_JBFPJI010000461.1:0-2009 GCF_040838205.1 Bacillus sp. S4 | reverse complement strand
ACCTTGAATAAACTGACATTTATTTTTTTGAAGAAAATTTACGTGTTCTTTCGTTTCTACACCTTCAGCAATGACAGACATTCCTAATGTATGTGCTAATGTGATGATCGTTTTAATGATTTCCATTCCATCTTCACACGTTTCAGACATTGTAATAAATTCTCTTGGGATTTTTAACGTATCGATTGGATATAAAGGTAAGTAGGCTAGGGAAGAATAGCCTGTACCAAAGTCGTCGATTGAAATGTGAATCCCTAAACTTTTTAGTGTACGCAGTTTTATCAATGTTTCTCTCTCATCCATCATTGCAATGCGTTCTGTTAATTCTAGATCAAGGGAACTTGCTGGTAAGCCTGTAGTTGTTAAAGTAGAAGAAATAGATTTTACAAAGTCTTCTTGTTCAAATTCTTTAGCAGATAAATTTACTCCTATTTTTAAATGAGAATATCCGAGTGTGTGCCAACGTTTCATTTCCTGACAGGCTTGCTGTAATGTCCATTTTCCTATTGGAATAATTTGTAGTGTTTCTTCGGCGATAGGGATAAATTCATATGGAGAAATAACACCTAATTCGGGATGGTTCCATCTGATTAAAGCTTCGGCACCGATAATTTTATTTGATTTGCTATCAACTTGAGGTTGATATAAAAGGAACAATTCTTCATTTTGAATTGCGTTTGGTAAATCTTTCTCTAATCGTAATCGTCTTTCGATTTTTTTAGCGATTACATCGTCATAAATAGAGACAGAGTTAAGCTCTTTTTCCTTAGCATCATACATTGCAACATTAGCGTTTTTTAAGAGTGTAGCGGTATCAATTCCACCAGATGGATATATAGCGATGCCGATACTAAGTGATAAAGTTAATTTATGCTCATGTAGGACAAACGGTTTTTTCATGCCTTCAAATAATTGGTTACATAACTTGAATAAGGAATCATGGTCCGTATAGTTTTCGATTAAAATTGTAAATTCATCGCCACCGATTCTTGACACAAGAGTATGTGATGGAAGACATGATTGGAATCGCTTTGCTACCTCTTCTAATATGTAATCACCTGACGAATGCCCCAGTGTATCGTTAATTACTTTAAAGCGGTCTAAATCTAAATATAATAATGCGAACTCACTTTGTGCTGTTTTAGCATTTTTTATAACTTTTCTTAATTTCTTATGAAAAAAGGCACGGTTCCCAATTTTCGTTACAGTATCATGGAATGCTAAATATTTAATTTCTTCTTGTTGTTTTTTTAATGCGGTAATATCCTTTACCATAATATAGCTTCCTGAAATTTGTCCATCTATCATAATAGGAACGATGGTAACGTATAAAAAATAAGTAAAGCCATCTTTATATTGAGAACTAAGTTGTAAAGATGCGGATTCTTGTTGTTTAACCTTTTCTAATGCAGATGCTAGTTTATGTTTATCTTCTTTTAAAATAATCGAAAAACATGTTTCACCAAGTAACTCGTTTGTTGGCGCTCCAAGTAGCATACTCCCGGCTTTATTTACATTTAAGAATATTCCATTTAAATCAATCGTAAAAATAGGATCAGGATGATATTCATATAATGATTTAAACTTTTGTTGTTTTTGAGATAGAGCCTCTGATTTATGGACTAAATCAGAAGTCCTTAAAGTAACTTTTTCTTCTAGTTGAGCATTAAATGCTTGTAGACGTTTTGTTAGAGTAGCGTTTTGCATACCTACAATAGAATGTCGAATAAGTACAAAAACAAAAGCGATACAATTTCCTGTAATGAGAGTGGAAGATGATGTTTGTTCTTTTAATGTAAACCCGATTAGTATTGCAACAGCAAGATAGGGAAATACGACTAAAACTTTCTTTCCTAGTATAGGGTTTACAATGAAATAATTTTTATGGCTGTTATCATCTTCTGAAATAGACCCAGCTATTGCGATAAGCAATATAGGTATTCTATATAAAAGACGTAAAAATGTTATAGTGTCAGTTGATAAATGGGTATTTAAGTAAAAGTAAATAT
>NZ_JBFPJI010000460.1:0-2010 GCF_040838205.1 Bacillus sp. S4 | reverse complement strand
CCATTTTTATACATTAAAAACATATACAAAAAAGCTGCGGGGATACCGCAGCTTTTACATTTACAAGGCAAGTGTAATAACGTATAAGGAAATAAGCCATCTAAAAAGTATATGGCAATCCCTATTATTACAAGCTTTATAAAGTATTGTAGGTATCTTCATAGGTTTCGAAATAAATCCATGACAAAATTAGGGGTATGATGTACATAAAAATCCCCTGGTCTTATCCGATTTATTTCATTAAATTTTTCCTATTTAGTACCTACCGCACTCACAAAAAGCACCTCTCATTAATTTATATTTTATGTTCATTGAAATCTAATTTATTGAAATCATCATACTATATGTTTTGTAAGAAGTAAAGGTGTCATACTTTAATAACTATGCAGAATGTAAAAAAAGAAGAGGAAAACTTATATTTCAGTCTACCTCTTCTTTTTCATCACCAATTTACTGTTGAACATATATGGAAACTGAGCCTCCATTTACATGGAACTGCCCCCATCCGTCCTTATTAATTGTTACAGTATTTGTTTGATTACCCGTAATATCGTACCATACTTCCCCAGCGTTATTCTTTCCAACATCCATCCACTTTGATCCTCCTGGTCCATCAGAGATTAATGTCGCTAAACCAGAATTAGCATGTACACCATCGCCTTCTCTTGTCCAGCCAATCACATCTGGATGGTCTAAATAATCACGCTGCGTACCATATGCAAAGTTTTTTCGTGCCGTCAAAATCGGATCAATTTTATCTTTTAACGCTGGAATTTCATAACTACTCTTTCCGCTTGTCCCATAGTAATCACCATAAAAAACTGAAGGATAGCCCTCTGCACGTGTTAAAATAAATGCATATGCCAACGGTTTAAACCACGGACTTACTACAGATTCCAATGACTGCCCAGGCTGTGAATCATGATTCTCAACGAGAGTAACTGCGAGTGCAGGGTGATTTTTCATTACTGTTCCATTTAAAATATTTCTCATATCATAATTCCCATTTCCTGTTGAAGCATAATGAAAATTATAATGAAGCGGTGCATCGAACACAGATTGATTATAATTGACTTTCGCCAAATAATTATTTAAGGCCTTAATATCATTTTGCCAATATTCAGCTACTGTAAACATTTCTTTCCCTGTTTGCTGTCTGACATGATTTACCCAATCGCGTAAATATTCATGATCAATATGTTTAACAGCATCTAAACGAAAGCCATCTAAATTTAATTCATTCGCATACCACGTTCCCCAATTTTTCATCTCCTTCGCAACATCTGGATGATCAAAATCAAGATCTGCATACATCAAATAATCATAATTCCCATTCTCGCTAGACACTTCCCAGTCCCATGCTTTACCTATACCCCTAAATTTATAAATTCGATTTAATTTCCTTCCTTCATCCCAATCCGTTCCGTCAAAATGATACCATTTCCATTTGAAATTAGAATAAGAATCTCCGCGTCCTGGAAAGTTAAACCCCGTCCATGCATTAATTTCATAATCACCTGACACTTCAATATTTCGATCGTTTCGGTCTACCTCTACAGCTGTTACGGTTTCAGTATAATCAGCCCCACCTTTATGGTTCATAACTACATCACCATACACATCTATGCTTTGCTTATGTAAAGCTTCAATTGCAGATTTCAACTGTGCTTTTGTCCCATATTTCGTCCGCACCGTTCCTTTTTGATTGAATTCCCCCAAATCATATAAATCATACGCTCCATATCCTACATCATTTTGTGAAGTCCCTTTATATGCAGGTGGTATCCATACAGATGTAATTCCTTTATGGGCTAAATTTTCAGCATCAGAACGCAAACGATTCCAATGATTCCCATCATTCGGAGCGTACCACTCAAAATACTGCATTAATGTTCCATTGTTTATCGTTGCTGCTTCCGCCTTATTCCCCTCATATATATTAGGAAAAAGTAAAATAAACAATAAACAGACTACCATAATCCTTTTCAACATATTTACACCATCCCCTTT
>NZ_JBFPJI010000459.1:0-2035 GCF_040838205.1 Bacillus sp. S4 | reverse complement strand
CCTTTATATTGCAAAAATCATGCCATTAATTTGGAACGAAAACACGAAAAATAGACGGAAAATTATAAAAATTTAAATTAAATCTAGCTATTGTGAGATATAATGAATTAAATTCGTTTCAACTGATTCATAAATGGTTCATTCTTTTCACTAATTCCTATCAATTTCGAACCACTTTTGGTTCGAAATTGATGCATGAATAGGAGGATTCACGTCATGTCCGACATTCCTGTCCAAATTGAAAACAAATATCTTTTAAAAATTCTCGATAGTCTTGAAAGTGGGATGAATATTGTTGACAAAAATGGAACGATTATGTGGATAAATCAAGCAGGTTGTAAGCTCTTTAACAAAAGCAAGGAAGAATTGATTGGTAGAAATATTTTCGTTCTGAAAAAAGAGGGTGCGTTCACCCCATCCGTAATCGAAATGGCTTTACAAAATGGAAGTACTGTAACCACTGTGCAAGAAATTACTGGTGGTAATAAGATGACAGTAACAGGGGACATTATTTTGGATGAGCAGGAAAACCCCATTTATTTTGTAGCACATGGTCATGATATAAGCAATTGGATGGATAATGTTTCTAAACTAGAATGGGAAGAATTAGCCCCCGTATTGAAGCGGTATTTGCTAGAAATAAAAAAAATGAGTACCCGATATATTCTAATAAAGGAGGAACAGTCCTTTATCGGACATAGCAAAGTACATAATTTGCTTGCTGAAATCATGGAAAGAGTGGCAAGTGTTGATTCAACTGTGCTTATTAACGGAGAAACAGGAGTTGGAAAAAACGTAGTTGCGAAGCGTATTCATAAGTTGAGCGAACGAAACAGTCAACCCTTTATCCACTTAAATTGTGCAGCAATTCCCGATACACTTCTCGAATCTGAATTGTTCGGCTACCATAAGGGAGCCTTTACAGGTGCTAATTCAAAAGGGAAAACAGGGCTCGTCAAAACAGCCGAAAAAGGAACGCTTTTTTTGGATGAAATTAGTGAACTTCCGCTACATCTGCAGCCCAAACTCCTCCAATTACTGCAGGACAAGACCTATATGCCTATTGGCGGTTCACAGTTAGTAAAGGCTGATATTCGCATTATTGCAGCAACAAACCGCAAAATCGAGGAAATGGTAAAAGAGGGAAAATTCCGGGCCGATCTATATTATCGACTTCATGTTTTACCAGTAAACATTCCGCCGCTACGCGAGCGACATGAAGATATTTTTCCGCTACTCCATTTCTATTTGCAAAAGTATAACCAAATATTCAACCAGACACGTACCTTCTCGCAGCAAACGATAGGTGTTTTACAACGTTATCAGTGGCCCGGAAATATTCGCGAATTAGAAAACACTGTTGAGCAGCTCGTTATTATGGCTAAAAAGGACAACATCTCGACTCATGATTTACCAGAACGCTTTCACTCAGTAAGTATGGAAAAAGAAGCTTTACAATCTCTGAAAAAAGGAAACAATTTAAGCGAGATTATCGAAAGTATGGAAAAAACAATTATTGAACAGGCAATTAAGGAAAATAAGACTACACGTAAAACGGCAAAAGTTCTTGGAATTACTCAAACTTCACTGATCCGTCGGTTAAAGAAATACAATATCCGCAATGAAAAAGAATAGTGTTTTTGTTGTAGGGGATTAATTTTTATCTTAGCTTGATGCTTCTAAACAACTACAAAACTAGGTTATGCTACAGTTTGGCTTAGCCATACGAATAAAGCTATTAAATCTTGTGCTTGATACTTACTTGTCCTCTGTACAAATCCAACATCTCTAGCTAGATTCTGTAAAGTATTTGGGGATAAAAGACTTTGAATCTCCAGTGCAAATAATTGTAAGTCGTCAGATACAGTAACTTTATATTTATCATAAAAAAGAACGTGTTTTCATTTATAAACACGTTCTTTTAAATATTTCAAACCCTATATTCACTTTTACCATCCTGCACTAGCATTCATACCATTTCCAATAATAGTAAGAAATAACGGCCACAATACTGGTCCTAACGTAAGAAATATAT
>NZ_JBFPJI010000458.1:0-2046 GCF_040838205.1 Bacillus sp. S4 | reverse complement strand
ATATAGTATGAACCCTGTTATTATTAATGCTACAACTCCTAATAATGAAATCAAAAACTCCCGCGATTCCTTATCATATTTCCACTCCATATATGATTGAAATCCATATAACGTAATAAAAAATAAAAGAGGTACATAGCCCATATATATACGATTTGGAAGAAAAGTGCTTATAGCAATAACAACTATATAAGAGGAAATGATAATTCTATTTCCCCAATTATGTGTATCATTCACATATTGGTTATTCCATCCTTTTTGTTTCGGTATATTTAACTGTCTTCTCGCTATTCTTTCAAAAACCAATAAAGATAGCACCCATAAAATTAATAAGGATATTTTTGTAACGGACAGAAAACCCTCTCCTTTTTATTTTTTTACTTTAATTTTCTCCGGCTGATCACTCGGATACGTAGCATTTGTTTTGTTTTCTAGGTCCCAACTAATAATGGTCGCACTATCTCGTCCTAATTGATGATGAACGTGTTCTAAAACATTGTGAACATGTTCTTTAAGCTCTACATTATTTCCATTCATATCATTATAAAGATTTAATGGAGTTTCATAACGGCGTTCCCCGCATTCTAATACCCCATCTGTCACCATTACAATTCGATTCTTTCCAGTACGTAATTCACGAATTCCTGATGAATAGCAAGGAACGGGTAAATCAAATGTGTTTACATTTCCAATCCATTCGTAAAAGTGGCGTTGATTCAATGTATATTGTCCTAATTTATGTAATTCATCATGAAATACATAAACTAAGCAATCACCTATGGAAAGCCACCATATGTAATTTTCTTTTCTTACGCATATTAAGCAAGCAGTTTCACCTTTTACCCTTTCGCACTTTTCTTTAAATGAGCGGGATTGAAATATCGTAAGTATATAATTTTCAACAGATCGAAATACGGTTTCAATTGATTCTTTCATAATCACTTCTATATTTTCATATTCTTTTTGGATTGTATTTACTACTAATTCAACACTTTCTGCACTATTATGCCCGTCTAATATAACGGCGAATTCCCAATCACCATTCGACAAAACTAATGCACCGTCTTCATTCTTTTTTGCTCCGGCACTTATATTCCCGCCGTATCTACCAAGTACGATATCACCATATTGCTTTACTGAAACTTCGTCTAAACACATTTCCCTACTTCCAACCCATGAATATTGTGTATTATTTGTTGTATGCATACTCATTTACCATATACTTTCGTATTCTTTCGCATAGTTTTTTAATTTTCTCTGAATCTCCATGTGGTGCACCAGTCCAATTTGCTACTTCAGTCGGTGACCAAAACTCTTTTGGTGTATTTGGATAACGTGGAATAATGTGCATATGCAAATGTGGTACACCATTACCTGAAACGAAACTGTAAATATGTTCTGCACCTTTGCTTTCTTTAAGCGCTTTACTTACTCTACTTGTTATCAGTCCGAATGCCTTTGCCTCATCTTCAGTTAATTCAGCGAGACCAGGTACATGTCTCTTTATATCAATCATTACATAACCAAGATATGTTTCTTCTTTATCCCAATGGACATGCCCAACGTATATGAGAGCATCTTCATAAATAGCACCACCTGGAACTATAATGTTTCCTTTATGTTTTTCGCAAATAAAGCAGTTTTGTTCTGCTTGCTTGTTCATTGGCATATCCATCACCATCCTTTTCATATATAATATCATAAAAAAAGGAAAAACAGGTTTTATATTCCGAAAATTCACTCACTTAACTTTACAATTCCATTAAAATCATATATACGATTCAATCAAAGTTCATATTTTAAATTTGCAACTCATTATTTCTTCAAAACTGTAATCCCCATTCCAATTACAATCCCAATCGCAATTCCGATTACTAAATTATCAACAAATAAACCAGGAACTACACCGATTACAATGCCTATAGCGACACCAGTTGCCATTGCGTCATTTCTTTTTTTATTATTAGTCAAAATAGCATCTCCTCTCATAATTTCTCCCAATATAATATCCATTTACATGAACGTTGCCATCTCCTAATATATTAC